>NZ_JACJSM010000013.1 GCF_014698145.1 Oscillatoria sp. FACHB-1406
TGGCGTTGCTCGGGACTCAGTTTAATGCGATACTTAGCGTTGGGGTTGCTCATCGGCGCGATCGATAAACTCTTACCCACGATTTTAAGCTTGTCAATGTACTACTTCTACTTCACTAAGAATTTATTACGATGCAAGCACAATAAATCTATCAGTTCGTTATCATTGTGGTGAAATTTTGGGCAAAAGGTCAGTTAAGAAGGAAAACGACCTTTGCGTTTTCCCAACAACCCTTTTAACTCTCGCCACAGGGGAGACTCGCGCGGGGTTGCGGGGGTAGAAACGAGCAAACCTTGCGTCGGACTGAAGAGGAAAGCAAGGATAAAAAATCCGGTTGCTACTAACACGATCGCAGGCCCGGAGGGCAAATATTGGACAAAAAAGCTGAGATACATCCCGCTAATACCAGAAATCACCCCGATCGCAACTCCTAACATCATAACTTGATGCAGGCGCTTGACGAGTAAGTAAGCGGTGGCGGCGGGGGTAACGAGAAGCGATAGCACCAGGATCACGCCAACGGCTTTTAAACTCGCAACGATAGTCATCCCGATTAAAATCATCAAGCATAAATCGAGCAGATGAACGGGCAAACCCACGGCTTGCGCGCCGAGTTTATCGAAAGTATAAAAAAAGAGTTCTTTGTAGAGAATTGTGACTGTAAAAATTACAATAATTGCAACAATGGTTGTATCGCGAACCTCTGCCGGTGTTACGCCGAGAATGTTTCCAAATAAGAAGTGATTGAGGTCGATTTTATTGTTTTTTTGAATCGTTGTAATGAGCGCAATTCCGAGGGCAAAGAAGGCAGAAAAAACAATGCCCATTGCTGCATCTTCTTTGAGATTCGATCGCGTCCGGATTAGGTTAATGCAAACCGTGCTAAGAATTCCAGCGATAAATGCGCCGATGAATAAGTTCGCGCCAGTAAAAAACGCGATCGCGAGTCCCGGTAGTACCGAATGACTAATCGCATCCCCCAGCAACGCCAACCGCTGCACCATCAAGTAGCTGCCAACAATCGCACAAAGCGCGCCCACCATAATCGCCACCACCAGCGATCGCACCATGAAATCGTATTGCAAGGGTTCGAGCAAAACCATTTGAATTATGAGTTATGAATGATGAATTATAAGTTATGGGGGGTGAGTTATGAATTATGAGGGGTGAGTTATGAGTTATGGGGGGTGAATGATGAATTATGAATGATGAGTTATGCAGGCTATAACTCACACTTCTTCGTTATCCATTATCCATTGTCAATTATCAATTGCCTAAGCAGCGAGCGGCATATTGTCTTCTGAGAAAAATGCAACTTTCCCACCGTAAGCGCGGTAAAGATAATCTTCGCAGAGTACCCTTTGGCGGCGACCGGCGGCAATTAATTCGCGGTTGAGGAGGATTAAATCGTCGAAATTCGCGATCGATTCGCCGAGATCGTGGTTGACAACGAGAACGATTTTCCCAGCATCGGCGAGTTCTTTAAAGATATGGAAAAGAATATTTTCGGTTTTGCGATCGACTCCCGCAAAGGGTTCGTCAAAGCAAAAAACGTCTGCTTCTTGGGCGAGGGAACGGGCAAGAAAGACGCGCTGCTGCTGTCCGCCGGAAAGCTGCCCGATCGCGCGATCGCTATACGCCCCCATTCCCACTCGATCGAGCGCTTCTGCGGCCTTACGACGACTCACCCCAGAAAAGCGCCGAAACCACCCCGTTTTGCGCACGCGCCCCATCATCACGACATCCCACACCGTCGCCGGATACGTCCAGTCTACTTGCGATCGCTGCGGCACGTAAGCTACGCGATCGAGGCAATCGCTCAACGGCTCGCTTCCGTACAGTACCGACTCTCCTACCGTCGGAATCAGCCCCAACATCGCCTTAAGCAGCGTACTTTTCCCCGCCCCGTTCGGCCCAATAATCCCCGTCAACCGTCCCGGTTGCACGGTTAACGTAATATCTTTGAGGGCTTCGACTTGGCGGTAGCCCGCGCTGAGATGATGAACCGCGATCGCCATACTGTCTTCCATTTCACTCTTCCCTTTGCTTCACTCTTCCCAGCTTAATGTAAAAATGAAAAGATTATGATAACAATTATGACAGAATTATGAAAAAAATGATAGCTGTTACTCGCACCTCCCTATTATCAGTTCGCCGACTACCCGCGTTCTCCCTCATCCGAGGGATATTAATCCTCGCCCTCGCCGGTTGCAGCGCCCGCACCGCGCCCAACATTTCCCCCGACGGCAAACCCAACGTCGTCGCCACCAGCACCATCCTCGCCAACCTCACCCAAGATATTGGCGGCGACGAAATCCACCTCACCAGCATCCTCAAACCCGGAAGCGATCCCCACGTCTACGAACCCATCCCCGCCGACAGTATCGCCTTCGAGAAAGCCAACCTGATTCTTTACAACGGCTACCATCTCGAACCGGGGCTGATTCGCCTGATGGATGCAGCCGGACTCAAAGCCAAAAAAGTTGCCATCGGCGAAGTCGCAACGCCCATCCAAACCCAGCGCGCGCCCGATCCTCACGTTTGGGGTAGCGTCCAAAATTCTATCCTGATGGTGCAGGCGATTCGCGATACACTTAGCGAACTCGCACCCGAAGATCGAGAAATATTTACTCAAAACGCCGCCCAACTCATCGCCGAACTGCAACGCCTCGACAGTTGGATTAAAATCCAAATTGCCACGATTCCCCCCGCCCAACGCAAACTCATCACAACCCACGATGCGTTCGCTTATTACGCTCGGGACTACGGTTTAGAAATCTCTGGAACTCTGATTGGGATTAGCACCGAGGAACAACCCAGCGCCCGCACCGTCAAACGCCTCGCCGACACTATCAAATCCGCAGGCGTACCCGCAATCTTTGCTGAAACTACAATTAACCCGCAACTGATTACTGCTGTGGCGCGAGAAGCAGGAACAAAAATCGCGCCCCAATCCCTCTATGCGGACTCCATCGGCGCGCCCGGAAGTGACGGCGATACCTATATTAAGATGCTAGCGGCGAATACTCGCGCGATCGTCGAAGCGTTAGGCGGAACTTATACACCATTGCCCCAAGCCGAAAAAATTAACGTTCCAAATTAAGATGCGGCCCGCTCTCGGATGCGTTCGAGGTACATTATAGAGATGGTTAAATGCTCTAGATCGCTGTGAGTATGTAAAACTGAGGAATGGTTAAAGTTGGAAGTTGGGTTCGGGTGCTGTACCCTGCATATGCAAAAGGGACGCGGGGATATATCGAAGCGCAGGAAGAGGAATCGGGACGTTGGATTGTTCGCTTAGAAGAAAACCCAACTCGAGACAGTGCAGAACCGTTACTTTTGTCTTTAAAGGAGTCAGAATTTGAAGTTTTGGGTTCTCATTTTGCCTAATCTTTCTTGTGCAATGTTCGACGATTGGGAGGCTGGGATTGCTGCGCGAAATTCAAAATTCAAGACTAACAGTTGGTTCCCTTAATCCCTTTGCGTCATTTGAAAGGGGAGCCGGATAATTGCCAGAGGGGGCTAGCGTTAGCTCGGATAAGGCGATCTGTTGCGATTTTTCAAGCCTTTAAAATCAACTGCATTTCCAGTATTTTCTCTCAAAAAATAAAAGTCATTGTCCGAGTAGTTTCCGCTCTTGGATAGCCTAGATAAGCTCGATTAGAGTCGATTCCCTCTAGTCATACCGTTTGAGTTTTTGATAAACTGGAGTGGGATTGTGCAATCTTATTGTTAAAAGCATCCGGATGCCAGCGCTCGAATATTTTAACCGCCCCGAATATTTACTACGACCGAGACAAATTTATCGCCGCCTTCTTCATCCCCCACAGCAATCAATTGAAGAATTAGTAAAGATCGTTTTACCCTGGAAGGCGAGTTTAAAGATTCATCCTTATCCTCGAGAAGTTGTCGAGCGCTCTTTATTCATCTTCGGGATCTACGATCTCTGTCTTTCAGAAACACTTTGGCGATTGATCGATCCGGGTGAAATTACGATTGATGTTGGGGCAAATATCGGCTATGTCGCCAGTCTGATGGCGGCGCGAGTGGGGGAGAAAGGAAAGGTGATTTGCTTTGAACCCAATCCAGAAGTGTATCGAGAACTAGAAGAAAATGTCAAAAACTGGCAAGAGACGCAGGGTTGGCAGCATCTTCAGTTATCTCCTTTAGCGTTGTCCGATCGCGCCGGTTCGAGTACGCTGAAAATCCCGAAGTACAATCGTTCTGCTGCGGCCTTAGCCGACGCGATCGCGCCCGCCGATGAAGAAACGTTACAAAGCTACACCGTCGATCTGATGCGACTCGACGATTTTTTTGCAGGTACGAAGCCCGAGATCGGCGTTCTGAAAATCGATGTCGAAGGGCATGAGTTTAATGTCTTTCAAGGAGCGGAACAAATTTTAAGTCAACATCGGATTCGCGATATTATCTTTGAAGAGCATCAATCTTATCCGAGTGCGGCGATGCAATTTTTGGAGCAAAAAGGGTACTCGATTTTTCGGCTGTGGAAAGGATTTTGGAAACCCGTTCTCTACCCTTCAAGCTATGACAAAAATCACCCTTGGGAACCGCCGAATTATTTAGCAACTCTCGAACCCGATCGCGCTGTGACTCGACTCAAGCAGCGTGGGTGGAAAATTTTTAAACATGAATTGTGAAGCGAGAAAGTACAAAGTTTTATTAGTGGCGGCAAAGCCTATGCCGTATATGACTCCTGTCTACCGATTGCTAGCACAACAGCCCAATCTAGAAATTTTGGTGGCTTTCTGCAATTTACAGGGCGCACAATTAGGGCTGGATGATGAGTTTGGGGTGCAGGTAGAATGGGATATTCCCTTACTGGCGGGATATCCTTGGGTAGAACTGGCGAATGCTTCCCCCAAACCCGGTTTAAATCGATTTTGGGGGCTGGTGAATTGGGAGTTATGGGATTTAATGAAGCGCGGCAATTTTGACTGCGCGATTACTTATACGGGTTATGTTTATGCGAGTTTCTGGATTTTAGCAGCGGCGACAAAGTTGCGCGGGAAACGATTTATTTTTAGTACGGATATGAGCAGTATTGCACCGCGCGATCGCGCTTCCTGGAAATCGCGCCTCAAGCCCAAAATTCTCCCCTATCTTTACCGTCTCGGCGATCGCATCGTTGCCTCTAATCGTTTGGGCAAACAAGTCCTAGAGAGTATTGGCGTAGAAGAAGATCGCGTCGTTCTTACGCCCTCCTGCGTCGATAACGATTGGTGGCGTTCCGCAGCAGAAAACATCGATCCCCTCGCCGCGCGCCAACAGTGGGAAATTCCCCCCGATGCTTCCGTTGTTCTCTTTTGCGCCAAATTTCAGCCTTGGAAGCGCCCCCTCGATCTTCTGCGCGCTTTTGCTCGCGCTAGCGTCCCGAATAGCTATCTTTTGTTCGCGGGGGACGGGCCGCAGCGCCGAGAGTTAGAAAATGAAGCAGAAGCCCTTGGAATGCGCGATCGCGTCAAATTCCTCGGATTTCTCAATCAAAGCCAGTTACCGGCGGCGTATCGTGCCGCAGATTTGTTTGTTTTGCCCTCGGAATACGAACCTTTTGGGATGGTTGTGGCTGAGGCGATGTTGTGCGGTTGTCCGGCGGTAGTGAGCGATCGCGTTGGAGCTAGAGCCGATTTAATTATCCCCGATCGCACTGGCTTTATTTATCCCTGCGACGATATCGAGGCATTAGCAAACCTTCTTGCTAAATACTTACCGCAGCGCGAAAAATTGCGCGAAATTGGCATCGCCGCCCGCGATCGCATGGAAACTTGGTCGCCGAGAGAAAATGTAGCTGCCTTAGTTAGCGCGATCGTTTCTTAAAATTACGAATTAACTAAGAATGGCACTGAAAGAAACATTATTCCTTCAATGCCACTCATGAATTTTCCATTGTCCAGCCGGAAAGCGGCAACTCGTAATTGAGAATTCTAAATTCGTAATGACTTGTCCGAATCGCGAACTACGAACTCCCAATTGGTAATTACGAATTACGAATTACGAATTACGAATTACGAATTACGAATTACGAATTACAAATTACGAATTACGAATTACGAATTACGAATTACGAACTACGAATTACGAATTACGAACTACTTCGAGGACAAAGTTAGTACCGGCGTTTCAATCGGCGAATAAGTATTGGACTGCCAAACTTTGCCATCTAGCGCTATCTGTTCGACCAAACTTGCCAATTTCAGTGCTTTAAGGGCTTGTTCGCCGCCGACGGATGGCTGATTGCCGCCGCGCACGCAACTGACAAAGTGGTCTAGCTCGGCATGGAGTGGCTCGATGTTGCTGGTATAAACTTTCTCGATAATGCCATCCTGGCGATACATGAGTTTGCCAAGATTGCCCGCACCGTTATCTTCGATTTGTCGGTGGATGAGAATTTCGTTATTGAGAAAATCGGCTTCTGTGAGCGAGTTTTTGCAGTGGGCGGAGATGCGCCGAATTTTGCGATGGGTGACTTTACTTGCAGTTAGGGTGGCAACCATACCATTCGCGAATCCCAAGGTTGCTGTCACGTAGTCGAGGTATCCCGCCCCCGAACCGCTGCTACCACTGGCGGTTAATTTCACGACAGGAGAAGCAGCTAGCTCCATTAAAAGATCGATGTCGTGAATCATTAAGTCCAGCACCACAGAAACATCGTTCGCTCTCTGTGAGTAAGGACTCATGCGATGGGCTTCTAGGGCGAGTAATTCCTCGGTTTTGAGAACTTTGGTGAGTTCTTGGAAGGCGGGGTTAAAACGCTCGATATGCCCGACTTGGAGGATACAGTTGGACTCGGCAGCAGCATTGACAAGGGCTTCGGCTTCAGCAATACTAGCCGCGATCGGTTTTTCGATGAGGGTATGAACGCCAGCTTTGAGGCAGTTCATGCCGACTTGATAGTGCAGGCGCGTCGGTACGATAATACAAACGGCATCGATATGCGGTAAGAGATCGAGATAGTTCTCATAAAAACGTACTCGATACTTACTTGCGATCGCTAAACCTCGTTCGACATTGATATCCGAAATTCCAACTAGCTCGACATCTTTGAGAAGACTCAGTACGCGCGCGTGGTGTTGTCCCATATTGCCCACCCCAATTGCGCCGATGCGAATCGGCTTGGGTTGACTGCGCTGTCCTGTCGCTTCGTCGCGGCTTGAAGGCATTCTATTTTGCACTCCCTACTCCTCTACCACTTCTGAATTCAATGAATGAATCATTCCGAGTCCTCTCGAACTGTTCAGCAGAATAGTACCACAGTCGCTCCCAATGTAAAGAAATTTGAAGTTCAGTCTGCTGTTATCGAGCCGAGCGAGTTCGTTGAAAATCTCAAGAATGTTTATTTTTGTTTACATTTTCAAGGGGAGGACGAATTTTGCGTAACTTTGTGTGTCAGTTTCTCTGCTGTCCATTTGACAAAATTCACAAAATTTGCACAAGCGGGGTGAATGGTGAATTATGAATGGTGAATGGTGAATGGTGAGTGGTGAACTACGAATGAAAGTGAAACAGTATCACATTGGCTTCAGCCGCGAGGACTTGGGCGACGTTCCTCCGAGGCTGGCTTTTTTATCGGGCGATCGCAACCGCACCCGCTCCATCGCCGAATCCTATCTCCAAGGGGCGCGTCCGCTTGCTGTCAATCGAGGACTGGACAGCTATTTAGGATTTTTGAGCGATGGTTCGCCCGTTCTCTGTGCTACCAGCGGCATGGGCGCGCCTTCGTTAAGTATTGTTGCAAACGAGTTAGTCCAAGTCGGTATTAATCAGATCGTTCGTATCGGGACTTGCGGTTCGATTCAACCTTACATCCGCACCGGCAGTATCGTGATTTCCCAAGCGTCCCTCTGTCGCCAGGGAGCCGCTAACGATATCGCCCCGATTGAATATCCTGCTGCTGCCGATCCGTTTTTAACCGTCGCTCTGGTTCGCGCGGCGGAATCTCTGGGAATTGATTATCATCTCGGTATTACTGCTTCCGTGGATACATTCTACGAAGGGCAGGAACGCAGCGAGTCTTCCGCTAACCCTCATCTATTGCGGCGGCTCCGGGGAATTACGGAAGAGTATCGGAATTTACGGATATTGAACTACGAGATGGAGTCGGGGACACTGTTTAAAATGGCGGGAGTTTATGGCTTTGCGGCGGCTTGCGTTTGCGCGGTGGTTGCCGATCGCGTTGAGGCGGAAACTGTGGTGGTTGAGGAAAAAGAAAAAGCGGTGGAACGGGCAATTCGCACGGCGATTGAGGCAGTAGAAGAATTAGGAATTAGAAATTAAAAATTAAAAATTGAAAATTGAAAATTGAAAATTGAAAATTGGAAATTGAAAATTAAAAAATACGCTTGATGTAGCAGTTTTCACAGGGATAGCGTTATATCAGTTATCAATTATTCATTATCAATTGCCAATGGAACTGTTATTTGAACCTTTTACCGTTCGCAAGCGCTTTCCGTTAACGATTAGTCGCGGTACGACGGCTGAAAATACAAATTTGTGGCTGAGAGCTCGAGAAGACGGGATTGAAGGTTGGGGGGAAGCTTCGCCGTTTTCGGTGCGTCAGGGCGTATTGCCTTCGACAGCGGCGCTAGTGGAGGAGGTTAACGCGATCGCGCCCTTACTCGCATCTTATCATCCCCTCCAACATCAGGACATTGAAGAACAATTGCACCGAGAACGGGTATCATCGGCGACGCGCGCTGCTATCGATACGGCGTTGCACGATTGGTTGGGAAAACGTGCCAATCTTCCTTTGTGGAAACTGTGGGGACTCAACCGCGATCGCATCGTCCCGATTTCCGTTACCATCGGTATTAGCTCCCCAGAGGCGGCGCGACAGCGGGTGCGCCAGTGGCAAGATTTTATGGGGGCAAAGATTCTTAAAATAAAGTTGGGCAGTCCTGAAGGATTGGAACGCGATCGCGCTATGTTTCTGGCAGTGCGAGATGAAGCGCCCGATGCCGAACTTACCGTCGATGCGAACGGCGGTTGGACGCTGGCTGAGGCGTTGCAAATGAGCGAATGGCTGGCGGAATGGGGCGTGAAGTATCTCGAACAACCCTTACCCGTGGGCGCAGAAGCGCAGTTGTCGGAGTTGCTGGCGACATCGCCTTTACCTATTTTCGTCGATGAAAGCTGCTTTCATTGCCAAGATATTCCCCATTTAGCCCACTGTACCAGCGGCGTTAACCTCAAACTGATGAAAACAGGCGGTTTGAGCGAAACGCTACGCGCGATTCATACGGCTAAAGCGTGCGGTTTGCAACTGATGTATGGGTGCTACTCCGATAGCAGTTTGGCGAATACGGCAATGTCCCACCTCTCGCCCCTCGCCGACTTTTTAGATTTAGACAGCCATCTCAACCTACTCGACGATCCTTTTATCGGCGCGCAATTGCAGGACGGGCGCTTGGTTCCGAACGATCTGCCCGGATTGGGGGTAGAACGGCGTTAGGATGGGATGCGATCGAGCGATAAAACTCCAACGAGGGAGTATTGCATTAATTTTAAGAGAAGCGCGATCGCTCTCTGCTCGTACTAGAGTAGAGAAAAGACCGATCGCTTTGCGGAGTGAAGAACAATGAATCAAACTCTCCCCCCCGAAACGGTAATTGCCCCCGACTATCTCAATATTATGGGCTATGTTGATGAGTCGGAAGTGAACGGCCCGGGCAGTCGCGCCGTCGTTTGGGTACAAGGTTGCGCCCGCGAATGTCCCGGATGTTTTAACCCTGCTTCTTGGTCGTTTGAAACCAATCAGTTAATCCCAATTTCCCAACTCGCCGAAAAAATCTTAAGCAACCCCAATAACGAAGGCGTAACCTTTTCCGGCGGCGAACCCTTCTGGCAAGCAATCGCTCTAGCAGAACTGGCTAAAATTTTAAAAGCTAAAGGATTGAACGTCATGTCGTTCACCGGCTTTACCTTACCGCAGTTGCAAGCCGCAGATGCACCTCCCGGCGCGGCAGAATTGCTCGAACAACTGGATATTTTAATCGATGGCCCTTATGTCGAATCTTTAGCGATCCATTCGCCCGATTCTCCCGTTTCTTCTCGCAACCAAAAAGTTCGCATTTTGAATCCTGCCTTCGCCGATCGCATTACTTGGGCAAGCGACCAAATGGAAATTCATATTCTCAAGGATGGCAGTCGAATTATTACGGGTTTTCGCGGTCAGATGGATTTGATTTAATGTTACCCGTTCGGAAGCGCTCAAAAGACTTGGTTTTCCCTCTCTTATGTCTCTCCTAGGATTGGGCGACGGTATATTCTAACGGTAAAATGGGAGCGATCGCTGCTCGTTCACCTTCAGGGTGTAATTTTAGAAGCCGATGGATTCTCTTGTTATCAATTCCTGCAAAAAACTCAGTTTTTTTTGGAGTCCGAACCAACAGCGTTTTGCTTGCAACGACGTAGCGATTGAAGGCTTCGGGGAGATTTGTACCGATCCTTCTCACGATCTCGTGCATCTGATTATTGCGGCTAACGATAATATGTTTTGGTTGCCGCGCGGCGAAAGAGATGCGGTTTGTTGGGCGGAATACAATGCCGTCTTTTTAGAAAATTTATTCGATAAAACTTGCAACGCGATCGCGTTTGGAACCTCGTCGAATCCCGACGCATTCGGAGAAACGGTTAAGTATATGGATTGGTTTGTTAACCAACACTACGCCCCTTTTCCCGTCTCTGCTACCCTAGCAGTACGGCACTTTTGCGAGCAAATCGATCCGTTTCTCGTTGCTTGTCTTTTTCCTTATTATCTCTACCTCAAAACCTACGAACGCACCCACAGCAATTATCGTTCCGGTCAATACGAACTCGATTTTACCGCACGCGATCGCCCTCCCGCCGATGAATTGGGATGGTTGGCGCAATGGTCGATTTACCGACAACTTAAAGCGGCTAAAACAGCGTTGGGCATTCCCTCAGCAGACCCCGATATCGGTTGGAAAATCGAGCAAGCCCTGACGAAAATCGATAATTTAGATCGATAATTTAGGGGGTGTTTCTTCGCTCGCTGCGGTTTCTTCTTCGGAAGGGACAGAGATTGAAAGTATCGAGGAATGCGCGATTTAAATCGCATTTTGTACCACAGAACATTAAGAGTTCTATCGAGTTTATTTAATTAACGCACGCCGCATAACAGCCCAAAACGAATCAATCCCCGCGCGTAACCCCGTTTCATCAGATCGAGCGAGAGTGTGGCTTCTAGGGTTTCTTTGCCTGCTTGCAAAACACCGAGAATGGCAGCAGGCGCGATCGCGGATTCAATCACCTTATCCCAAAAAGGAGCCACCGCGATCGACCAATCATCGGCGCGTAACTCCCGAAAACCGCACTCTACCGCGATTTGTTCGTACTCGGGCAAAGAAATAACGTAAGGCAGGCAGTACACGCGATAAATCTCTGCTAAATGCCGTTGTTCGTCGGCGGTTAACTCCCCCGCGAGGGAAGTTGTCGGACGGTGGCACCACGTCGCAAAAATCAGCTTTCCGCCCGGTTTCAGCACCCGATAGCACTCCTGCAAAAACTGCCGTTTGTCGGGCATATGTTCGCCACTTTCTAGCGACCATACCAGGTCGAAACTTTCGTCAGGAAAAGGGGTTTGCTGCGCGTCTGCGACCTCAAATCGGACATTTTGAATTAAATTTGCCTCGCGCGCTCTTTCCGAGGCTCTAGCGGCTTGGATGGGACTGAGGGTAATTCCGATCGCGTCAGCCTTGAATTTTTGCGCGAGATACAGGGTACTGCCGCCAATCCCGCACCCCGCATCGAGAATTTGAGTGGGGTTTTTAACGTTCGCCCAATCGAGGAGTTCTTCAATCAGATCGATTTGAGCTTGTCGGCGTTCGAGTTTGTAGTTGCCTGCCCTACCGTAATAGCCGTGGTGCATATGCTCGCCCCAAACTTGTTCCCACAATCCGCTTGAAGCATCGTAAAATTTTTGGATTTTTTGTTGAAGATCGGACATTTTAAATAATGAATAATGAATGATGAATGATGAATGGGGAAATTACGAATTACGAATTACGAATTACGAATTACGAATTACGAATAAGGCTTTCTAAGGAGGGAAATAGAAGCTTTTCGGCAACTTCGCGGCTTTCTTCTACTGCACTGCAACTCGGAGCGATGGGGGCGGGCGGAACGCCAGAAAGCAATAACCGCAAACTTTGGAACGTTAAAGGCACTGAAAGCAGTACGATCGCGCCGGAGACGAGCAAACCGATCGCGCCATCCGCCCAATCCCAATGCAACCAAGCGACCGCGATCGCAGCCAGAATCGTTCCCACCGAACCGACTAAATCCGCTACGACGTGCAAAAATGCTCCTCTCAAGTTGAGATCGCCGCAACTACAGCGATACAGCCCCAAAACGTTACAGCCATTAATCCCCAATCCCAAAAACGCAATGACGAGCATCGGCAGTCCTTCGAGTTCCGGGTGAGGAGTATCGAGGCGCGCGATCGCTTCCCAACCCAGCCACCCCGCCAAGCCTAACAGCAGCAACGCATTAATCGAAGCCGCCAACAGTTCGGTTCGGGATGGAGTATTAGCGCGGCGGCGAGCGAGGCGCGTCGCCACCAAAGTAATGCTTAACGCCCCGACATCCGAGAGAACGTGACTGGCATCGGCAGCCACAGAGACGCTATGACTGAACCACGCCGCGATCGCTTCGGCAATAAAAAACAGTCCGAGCAGCAACAGGGCAATTTGTAACTGTCGTACTGGACGCAAACGAGGCTCGAACATCTTACAACGGAGAGGACTTAAACGCATCTTAGCTCGATCCGCCCCCATCTTGGCAACTGCCTGCCCCTCAATGCGTCAGTCCGCGCTCGAGGGCAAAACGAACCAATTCGGTGCGGCTGTAAGTCCCTGTTTTGCCAAACAAGCGGCTGACGTACTTTTCGACATTACGAACGCTCGTGTTTAACTGTCGGGCGATTTCTTTGTTCATCAAGCCCTTAGCGACTAGATCCAAAACGCTTTGCTCGCGAGGCGTTAGCTCGATCTCGCTTTTGGCAACCGTCTGAGGCAGTCCCGATGCGCCGCCCAGCGTTACTAAAATTTCCTTAATCCCGCGTTCGATCTGTTCGAGCTTGATGTTATCGCTATCGGTAGCAGCAGCCGCGTTGCGACGAGCGAGCAAATTCCGAACAATCGCAACCAATTCTTCGGGTTCAAACGGTTTGGGTAAATAAGCATCGCAACCCGCTTCGTAGCCGACAATGCGATCGGCTGTCATCCCTCGAGCGGTTAGAAAAATTACGGGGAGGGCTTGAAAACGCGGATCGGCTCTCAAGCGATCGAGAAACTGATAGCCGCTAACTTGAGGCATCATAATATCTGAAATCACTAAATCTGGCGGTGATTTCTCCATCAGCGCCCAAGCTTCATCAGCACTGGCTGCGACTTGTACGGAAAATTCGTCATCATCTTCGAGATAGGCTTGAACGGCTATCCGCAAGCCGGGTTCGTCATCAACTAAAAGGAGTTTTGGAGGCTCTGACATTGCTATTTTGACTTGTCAATATACAACTCGTTATTGAAGGTTTTCAGTACAAACTCGGAAAGAGCGTCTTCCTTCATCAGTAATTTTATCTGCTAGATTTCTCTGATAACTTCGCTTCAGAATTTTCAAAAGAGTGAGGGAAGTAACAGTATGTTTTTTTTCTATATTCGATAATAATTTAACCAATACATTGAATCATTTAAAGGTTGTAACTTTCGATTGAAAATCGGGAATTGTAGCAATATAAGCTTAGTATATCGTTTTATTCAACCTTTAGGATTGCAAATATCCTATGCCCGAGACCGAAGCTCATCCTATGCTCGCAAATCTTTTACTTTCTGCATTGCCCGAAGCCGATCGCCAACGTCTTACACCTCATCTCGAACAAACCTCACTGGTTCCAGGTCAAGTGTTGTTTGAAGCGGGACATCCCATATCAGAGGTTTATTTTCCGGCGGGAGCAGCCATTGCTCTACTCTCGCCAATGGAAAATGGGACGACTTCTGCGATCGCGACTGTCGGTCGAGAAGGTTTCGTCGGTCTCCCCGTGTTTCTCGGCGGTCAATCCACTGTCCATCGAGCCGTAGTTCAGACGGCAGGTTTAGCTTTTAAGGTCGATGCAACCGTTTTCAAGAACGAGTACGCTCGCAGCGAAAAATTCTCCCGACTCCTTCTGCTGTATACCCAAGCGCTTTTAACTCAAATTGCGCAAACAGCTTCCTGTCGCTCTCATCACGAAATCGACAAGCGACTCGCACGTTGGTTGCTGCTTCTCAGCGATTGTACCGGGCAACCGGAGTTGCAATTGACCCAGAAAAGAATCTCAGAAATGATGGGGGTACGTCGCGCTAGTATCACCGAAGCCGCGATCGCACTCCAAGATTCTGGTATTATTCGCTACACTCGCGGTCGGATTTTAATTCTCGACCGTTCGGCTTTAGAAGCCAAAGTTTGCGAATGTTATCGGCTTACTAAATCTGAATTCGAGCGCTTATTACTGAAATCTACAACCCCTAACGATAACGAATACACTGCTATAATTACATAAACTATTTCTTTCATTAAAGTATGATTGGCTACATTCTTTTCAGTTTGAATGTAGGCCCGTCTTTTGCCTCGGACTGATGCACCCTACTCTTGTCAGATGTATGGCTTTTTCTGTACGATTGCGTACTGAACGGCAATATTTTTGTCTGTCTCCAACCCTAAAAAATTGGTACCTACCGTGTCCGAAGGCGAGCGAATTCCAGTCAATCAGTTACTTGCAACTCTAACGGCCGCCGAGTACGAACGCCTCGCGCCCTATTTAGAACGAGTAACACTTTCTGCCCAGCAACTTCTTCATGCACCGGGCGAACCTATTTCCGCTGTTTATTTCCCGACAGCAGGATTAATTTCCCTCGTTACGATTTTGGAGAATGGAGCGACCAGCGAAACGGGATTAATCGGCCACGAAGGAGTTGTGGGCTTTCCCGCTTTTTTAGGCGGCAACTTGACAACCAATCATGCGATCGTGCAAATTGCAGGCAGCGCGCTGAGATTAGAAGCAGAATTCCTCAAACGGGAGTTCGAGCGCAGCCAACAATTACGACAGCGACTGCTCCTCTATACCCAAGCCTTTTTAACTCAGGTTTCCCAAACTGCCATTTGTAACGGTCAGCACGGCACGGAACAGCGAGTCGCGCGTTGGTTGCTCTGGGCGCGGGATTGCGCATTACAAGATGAATTGGTTTTATCCCTGGACTTTATTGCCAATTTACTGGGAATCCAAACTCAAAGCGCGATTATTGCCCTTCAATCCCTCCAACAGTGCGGTATCCTGCGCTATCAAGCCGATCGCATTGAAATTTTAGCAGTCTTAGGACTGGAAACGAAAGCTTGTGAATGCTATCGCCGAGTTCGGGATGAATATTATCGTTTGCTGGCTTTTCCTCAGCGATAAAAAACGCAGCATTTTCGGTCAGTTTGTTTGTCCCGGTTGAATGAAGCTAGAATAAAAGTTGAATAACTAATATTCTTAACTGCATTGCAGTAGCAATGCTCCGGCAGAGATGAAGTGTCCAACGATACACTGTTTCTCCGGCGCTCTGGTGCTGGTGCATTTACCAACGTGCGAACGCTTGGTCTCCCTAGGGAGAAAAGCATCGCACTTTTTAACTGAGTTCACTTTTAGCATACATCTAAAAAAAATGATTCAAACATACCTATCCCGTGAAGATGCCGTTACCTCGAGTCGAGATTCTTTGCTCTGCTTCTATAGCAATCAGTCGCACTCCGTCCAAGTGTTGCGAATTGCGAATATAAGCCATAACTACTGGGAACGAGTCGTATTTCCGGGTCAGCGCCTACTGTTTGAAGCAACCCGAGATGCGAAGTTAGAAGTTTACAGCAGTGAAAATTTTAATAATCTCTTAGCCGATGTTATTCCCTGCTATAAGCTCGAAGTGAAGGAAGAATAATCGATTGGGAGGGTTAATGACGGGAGAGCAGAAATCCCGCTTACCGTCCCATTGGTAAATTCCGCGAAGCCGTCCATTAAGAATGTGCTTCGCGGAGGGTTGCAAATTTTGTGTAAGGGTAGTGCCGTGCGAACGACCGTTTAATATTGATTGAGGTTAATTCCTGCCTCTTTCGCCATTGCTTGCAAACCTTTCTTCTCAATCGTTTTAATCGCTTTGGTAGAAAGTTTAAGTCTAACCCAGCGATTGCCCTCCGGCCACCAAACGCGCTTCCATTGCAGGTTAACTTGCTGGAGTTTGTGGGTACGGCGGTGGGAGTGGGAAACAGCGAAGGCGTTGTTTGCTTTTTTATCGGTTAATTGACATCTGCGGCCCATGAAAAACCTCCTGTGCGATCGGGGCATGAACGATCTATTGTACGCTTTTTTAGCGATCCGGGAAGCGGATTCTGCGATCGCGCGTTGCCCTTATCTGGCGATCGCGCGTTAAAATTTTTACCCGAGCAACTTCTGAGTAATTTCCGCTAACTTCCTAGCAGCCCCCGCTTCTCCCCGAACTTCTTGCAAAGCATTGCTCATCACTTGCAATCGTTCTGGATGTTCTAAGTATCCTCTGGCTAGCGCTGCCACTTCCTCTGCTTCCAATCGTCCCAACAATTCTGGCACAATTTCCCGCTTTCCCCAAATATTCGGCCAAGCATACAAGCGTTTGTGCTTTTGCGTTTGTCGAACGGCAATTCCGTTCACCACCCGCGCTATCGCCGAACCCACGCCGGGTAAATTAACCAGGATGCCGATAATTCCATCCCACGCTTTCATGGTATCCAGTTGTTGCGTGGGCAGCAAGACTAACATCGGGACGGCTAAGGCGGCGAGTTCTGCGGTATTAGCTCCAACGGTTGTCACACAAAGCTGACAGTTTTTCAGGGCATCGTAAGCCGGAAATTCGGTTATTAAATCAATGCGAGTACCGCCTGCGGTTTTGAGATAAGGGATGTCATCTTTTGGGGTTATTAATTCGGCACTAATATTGCCTGCATTCGCAACGACGGGATTTTCTTGGGGGTTGGCGTAGCGGGCGAGGGTGGGTAAATCGATGGTTGGGGCGACGGGGAGAATAAAGCGAGTTTGAGGGCGTTTTTTGTTAAGATGTTCCGCGATCGCGCAGGTTAAAGGAACCCCAACTCGTAGTTTCATATCCTTCGATCCCGGCAGTAATCCGACAGTTTCGTTCGTAAATCGTGGATTGCGAATCGTGAAGCCTTGTTCAATTGCCTCGTCTCCCCATCTCCCCGTCTCCCCGTCCCCCAGTCCCCCATCTCCACCCCTCCCCGCTTCAGCCATTAAATCGCCGACTACCGTAACTTTCTGGCGATAGGGTTCGGGGACTTGCTGTTGGGTTTGTGCGTTCATTACGCCGAAACTATCCGCCCATCGCCACCATCTCGCCTCCCATTCTGCATAGATAGCAATTTTGTAGCCCAAACGCTTGCCAACGATGACGGGAAAAAGTTGATCGCCGCCTAAAAATAATATGACTCCTTGCTCTCGCCAATCCCAATTTTCGGCGGTTTTGCCCCAAAGCAGGAAGGGGAAAAAATGCTTAGCGCTTTGAACGCGATCGATTTCTGAGTAAGAACGCGCGATCGCTTCTTCCTTTCCCGTCGCATTCGGACAAGGCGAAAGAATCAGCGAAATTCTCACCGCTTCTCGATCTTCACCCAATTGCTGTCTTAAGGCTTTAACGGTCGGTCTGACCCAAGTGGTGAGTTCGCCGGGGCCGTTAGAAAGGATTAAAATATCTCGAGAGGTTGGCATAGGTACGGGGGCGGTAGGTAACGCTCCTACTTATTGTCCGCGATCGCGGCGATCGATTCTATCTCCAATCCCGTCATCCGCGCCACCGTTTCAATCTCCATCCCCGCTTGCAACAAATTGAGAGCGCATTCTCTGAGTTGAGCTTGGGCAATTTCCTTTTCTTGACGTTCGCTTTCTGCTCGTTGGCGTTCGAGTTCCGCGCGCTCGTCCCCAATCAACAGGAGATTGCCTTCGCTATCCCACCACCGCAACCAACATTGGCTTTGATTTTGATAACTTCCTTCCCAAAGTCCCAATTCGACTCCCAAAGGAGAAATTTCGTAATGTCCCCTAGCATTTGCCGTTAAGCGCTGATAAGCAACATCGACTAAGCGATACACCTCCAAATTTTGCGTCGCAATTTCATAAATTCCGTAGTAAGGAATGCGAATAATTTGTTCGTAAACCCAGAATTTACCCGGGCGGAGAGTAACCCCATCGCGAACGGCTCCTAATGGCGTTCTGTCCCGCTCTTCAGCACCATTACCGCTGGCAAATTCTAAGGCAATCAAAGGAGTTCGATACTCTCGCCAAAAGACGTAAGAACGCCGAATTTCGCCATTGAGAAGGGGCGGCACTCCAGGAACATAAAACCAATCGGGCGCTTCGGCTCCTTTTTCTGGGGGGTCAGTTTCGCGCCAATAAATCCCGCAATCTTGACCTATTGCATATTGTCCGTCCGGATGCTGCTGTTGCAGGAGCGGGCCGATTGAATCGGTAAGAAGCAAACTTTGGGGATGTTCTTGGAAATTTTTCACAAATGTACCGTCTTCTTCAGGAAGTTGGGTATGGTCGGGAAACGGCGGGGGAAGCTCGGTTTTTGAGGAAGTTTGAACCATTATCGGTTTTTGGGAGTTGGACGTTGCTTCAGTTAGGAATCATTAGGGGCGAGGGATAACCCGCGATCGCTTTATCTCTGCTTTATATATTTAATATTTTAGAAAAACTACCCCAATTATTGCAAAAACCTTGACGATCGTGGAGTCGGTAAATTTATAATGAGTAACAGCGCATTGTGATGAGTCCAATCGTTCCATTAAATGCTCCGTAATAAGCGTCAGTATTGACTTCCAGCGATTGCTTTGGCGAAGTCAGAATAAAGTACGAAATTTCTTTCGATGACAAAAAATAGCTCGGAGTTTCAATAGAGTAATATTACTCAGTCTGGGCATGGCAGATCGCAATAACCGACGATGTGCATTTATTTGAACGAGCCGATTATGCAAACAATTAAACGAATCCTTCTCTGCGTTATTGCTGGTTGTCTAATCTGGACAATTGCTCAGCCCGCACTGGCTACGAAAGCGGTAGGAGAGCCAAGTCATGGCTATTATTGGTTACTGACAGATAATGGTCGTTGGCAATGTCGATCTACCACCGATTCGCAGATACAATCTCACAAAAAATGTCTCAAAGCTGGAGCCATCAAGCCTCAGCAAAGTTAAACATCTCATTCTGAAATCCATGAATCTATTCTATTTGCCTCATTTGACTTTCTTCCTTGCTGAATCTGAGACTTCAGCAGCGTTAATGTGCAAGCCCATTGGTGCAGCAGAATTGACTTTAATTATCGGTATATTAGGGGGACTGGTTGTCTTAATTTCAACCGCTGGATCGACTGCAATTACTTTGGGAACCGGAGGGCTTCTCGCGAAAGTTGCCTTACCCAGCGCTATTACTGGTATCGTTACTAAAGTTATTGCTGGTCTAGGGATAGGAGCTTCAATCACAGGCATTACAATTCCTTTACAGCCATTTCTTGAAATAGCAGCCGTTAAGGGAGCCGTAGACAGTGTTAAAGCAATCTTAGAGTGTCATTCACCTTATGGCTAAGTTTGTTCGCCGATCGCGGATAGTATTACCATGAAAAGATAGTATTACCATGAAAAGACACGCCAGAACTATTCTGAGTCTCACCACAAGTGCGCTCGCAACTCTGAGTTTAACTACTACTGCAACAGGTACTCAAGCCCGATCGCAAACAGAATTCAATCAAACTATTGCCCAAGCTAATCCAGTTGTTCATTGTTTAGTTGTAGGAATTGAACGGGGACAGTTAGCAGTTCGCCGTAGCCCGAATGGACAAGCAATAGCTGGGCTAAATAATGATAATGTAGTTCGGTTTATTCGCAGTCAAGATACTTCTTGGTATTATGTTCGCGTAGTTCGCGGTCCTAACCAGCGAGTCAATGGCATTGAAGGATGGGTCAACAGTCAGTATCTTGAATGTGGTTGGGATTAATTTACAAAATTTACGCCGAACAGACATAAGGACGGACAAAATTGTTACGAGTGACTTCATGGCGAGCTAATGCAATGGATTGGTTAAATCCGGAACTTTATGGAAATCGCGATCGCAAAACTCGCCAGTTCGGTAGCCAGTGCGGTGGCACCCCTTGCCGTTAAAACCGTACAAACCAAATTGAATCCGAGCGAAGTTGAAAAAGCCATTCGCGCCGGAATTGTTGCCGCCCGCGATCGCGAAGCCACTCTACCGCCCGAACAATCGCTCTTTTACCGCTCCGAACCGGATTTCGTCGATCGCTTCCTCCAGCAGTTTTTGAGTGGCGAAGGGGTGTTAAATGAGTTGGGCAAACCCTTGATCGGCGGCGATTTGCCCGATGTCGCATACTTGGCAAAAGAGTTCGCGCGATCGGCTGATAAAAACGACAAAATCGACTTACAAACTGCGGAAATCGAATCATGGCTCCAGGAATTTGTCAAGCATTATTTCCAGGGAACTAGCACTTACTTAAAATTTCAGGTTGCAAAGGAAGACTATCTGCGGCAACTGTGCGAACAGTACGACGATGTAAAATTTGCCGGAATGCCCGTTGCCGGTCAAGAAAGCGAGAAATGCGCCCAACTCGCCGAAATCTTCGTCATGCCTGATGTTATGGAGGAAGGGCGAGCGAACCGCTTCGAGCGCTTGTTAGAAACGTTTCCCGACCGTCAGGCGCAATTGTGGGAAGAACAGCGACAGCGCGCGATGCTCGAAAATCCCAGCACCGTAAAATATTCGGCGCGGGAACTCATTAAACGCGGCAGCAAAGCCGTTTTATTGGGTGCGCCCGGTTCTGGAAAAACGACGCTGACGGGGTATTTTGTCACCGTTTTTGCTCGCAATTGGCAGGATGAAATTAAGGAACTCGGATTCGACCCCCAGCGCGATATCTTGCCCGTTCCCATTCGCATTCGCGACCTTGCACGCTTTCAAGACCTCAGCATCCTCGACTACCTCAAACAGAATGCCGAGAAAAGTTTGTGCGTGAAAACTTTGCCTGCCGGATTCTTTCAGCATTGGCTTGAGGACGGGCGCGCGTTGATTTTGCTCGATGGGTTGGATGAAGTCGCCAACGAAGCGCAACGGTACAAAGTCGTGGAACGCATCGAGTGTTTTTTAAAGCAATTTGGCAGCAATCGCGCCCTGATTACCTCGCGTCCGGCGGGATATCGTCGCGACTTTTTTGGCACCGCAGAATTTCCCCACTTCGAGTTGCAGCCCTTCGATAAGGAAAAAATCGATGTCTTTATCGACCAGTGGTACAATAGCCGTTTTCCCGACCCGCGCGAAGCCGAACGGCGCAAAGCCAGCCTGCGGAAAGCGCTGGAAGAGAGCGAACGCCTGACGCGATTGGCAAGCAACCCCCTGCTGCTAACGATTATCGTGCTGATTCACCGCTACCAGGCGATTTTACCGCGCGATCGCCACAAACTCTACGATAAAGCTGTCGAAACCCTGATAACCGCTTGGGATGCAAACAAAGAAATCAGCAGCGAAAAATCCCTGAAATATCTCAACTTAGACGACGTGCGGCGGTTGATGGAACGCCTCGCCTACTGGATTCACAGCCAAGGCGGAACCGGCGACGCAGAGGGCGGTACGCTGATTGACCGAGACGAGTTACTGGAGCAGTTGACCGCCGAAATCAAGCAGGTGGCGGGCGTGGAGCGGTATAAAGCAGCGGAGGAAGCGAAGCGGTTTATAACTTTAGTGCGAGACAGAACCGGATTGCTCAACGAACAGGGACAAGATTGTTACGCCTTCGTCCATAAAACCTTTCAGGAATATCTCTGCGCCCAAGAAATCCAGTATCGGCATGACGAGGAGGATTTTGAGGTCGTTATCGAACACATCCAAGAACACCTGCACGACCCGCACTGGCAGGAAGTTTTGCTTTTGCTCGTCGCCCAGCAGAAACCGAAGAAGGCAATTCGAGCGATTCGCGCGATTCTGGAACGGGGGAGCGAGTACGAATGCTGGCTGCATCACGATTTGCTGTTTGCCAGTCGTTGTTTGGGAGAATTTTCCAAGGGATTGTTAGCGGCGGATGGGGCGTTGGTGGGGGAGATTTTGCAGCGTTTGGTGGCGTTGGAGGTGGATAAGCGAGTTGGGTGGAAGGTTGGAGGGCAGGTTTTTAAAGTTCTCTGCAAGTTGGGCGAGACGGAGTTGGAAGGACAGGCGCTGAAGTTGTTGAAGGCGAGAAAAAGTGAGATTGGTAAGAGTAGATTGCAACAATATCAAGCCGCTCTTGGCGAAGAAGAGGTTGCTATTCAAGCCTTGCTATCCTGTTTCCAGGATAAGGATTCAAGCGTGCGCTGGAGGGCTGCGAATACTTTGGGGAAATTGAGAAACAGCAACCCTGCTGTCATCGAAGCCCTACTCAAATGCCTCCAAGATAAGGATCCAAGGGTGCGCTGGAAGACTGCGGAAGCTTTGCAGAATTGGGGAAACAGCAACCCTGCTGTCATCGAAGCCCTACTCAAATGCCTCCAAGATGAGCATCGACTCGTACGCTCGAGTGCTGCGGAAGCTTTGCGGAAATTGGGAAACAGCAACCCCGCTGTCATCGAAGCCTTACTCAAATGCCTCCAAGATGAGCATTCACTCGTACGCTGGAAGACTGCGGAAGCTTTGCAGAATTGGGGAAACAGCAACCCCACTGTCATCGAAGCCTTACTCAAATGCCTCCAAGATGAGCATCCACTCGTACGCTGGAAGACTGCGGAAGCTTTGCAGAATTGGGAAAACAGCAACCCCCCTGTCATCGAAGCCTTACTCAAATGCCTCCAGGATAAGGATTCAAACGTGCGATCGAGTGCTGCGGGAGCTTTGGGGAAATTGGGAAATAGCAACCCCCCTGTCATCGAAGCCTTACTCAAATGCCTCCAGGATAAGGATTCAAGCTTGCGCTCGAGTGCTGCGGGAGCTTTGGGGAAATTAGGAAATAGCAACCCCCCTGTCATCGAAGCCTTACTCTCCTGCCTCCAAGATAAGGATTCAAGCTTGCGCTCGAGTGCTGCGGATGCTTTAGGGAATTTGGGAAACAGCAACCCTGCTGTCATCAAAGCTTTACTCTCCTGCCTCCAAGATAAGGATTCAAGCTTGCGCTGGAGTGCTGCGGAAGCTTTGGGGAAATTGGGAAACAGCAACCCCACTGTCATCGAAGCCTTACTCGAATGCCTTCAGGAGCCTTTATTGACCTCGAATGCTTTGGGGGAATTAGGCAAACAAAGCGATGTTATTCTTCCCGCCCTCGAACAGTGGTTGCAACAATACCAAGATACAGAATTTATCGGCGCTGGAATTGATGCGCTGTGGCAGTTGGTAGAGGAACAGTAAGTCACACCCAAACGGTAGGGACGTTGTATACAACGTCCCTACAACGAAATCAGTAACCAACAAAATTAACTACACTGGAATAATATCAAAAGTGTCGCGATCGCCAATTAAATAGAAGAAGAAATCCGAATCTATTGTCAGAATTTTACGATATCCAGTTTTTTCTGCTGCTAAAACTAACGTCGCATCGGCTAAATCCATCGGGCGATCGCGATATTTTTCCATTAACTCAAACAAGCGATTATAATCGCTGTTTTGAATTTCGTAAATACTTAGTAATCCGTTCAGTAACAGTTTTCCTAACTCATTTTGCAACACCCATCCCCCACGATGCAGCGCAAGATACATGGCTTCAGTCAAACAAGCCCAGGTTGTTATTAAGGGAGAACTCAGCGTTAGTATTTTGCTTTTGTAGGCTTCATGCTTAGGCTGAGTGCGATCGACCAGACAAAATAAAACACGCATCGCACAGAATCATAGCTCTAAGCCTTTTCCTCGATACTTATCCAGCACCAATTGACCGTAACTTATCGCCGAGCTTGGCGAAGAGATTTCAATTTTGTCTACTGATTCAAAGTATTTTATCCAGGTTTCTTTAACTCGATCTTGATTTTGGTGAAGAACTGAATTATTAGGCTGTCGATTTCGTAAAGAATCAATAAAATCGCTGACTTCTTGTAAAAATGATTCTGGGAGTTGATGGAGCTTCCTAATAGTGGTTTCGCGTAGCGTCACGATCCGTCTTTCCTTATAAGTGTAAATCCTTCCTTATTTTACTCTAACGCTGTTGCAGGTATAGCGCTACGCAAATAGTTTAAGACATTGGGTAAGGTAGGCATCGCTCACCAGCCATAGCATTCGGCTTTTAGAGTTGTGTACTCTTAAGGAAGTAGCGCTATAACTGAGCAAAATTAAATGGACGAAAAGTTTTCGCTCTTACTCTTCTAACACTTCAACAACTTCTTCAATCGCAACATCAAAAAGGCGAGCGAATTTCTGAAGCGCTGTATAGTCTACTGTCGAAAGCCGAGAAGAACGCGAATAATTTTTAACTGTACTGTAAGGAATTCCCGATCGCTCGGACACTTCTTTGAGCGTCCAACCCTTCTCTTCTGCCAGTTCTTTTACCCTTAACCGAATCGCGCCCATCTTTGAAGACTTGACAAAGCACAAGTAAGACATCACTCTTCCAAAACTTCGACGACTTCTTCAATCGCAACATCAAAAAGGCGAGCGAGTTTCTGAAGTGCCGTATAATCTACCGTCGCTAGACGAGAAACTTGGGCGTATTTTTTAACTGTACTGTAAGGAATTCCCGATCGCTCGGACACTTCTTTGAGCGTCCAGCCCTTCTCCTCTGCCAGTTCTTTCACCCTTAACCGAATCGCTCCCATCTTATGCTTGACAAAAGCCATGAGCATGGCTTTTAATATTTTTATTCAAACAAGCAATCGCCCTCCGACCTCAGAAATCAAGGGCGACTGCCGTTCTTTAACCATCCACAAAACGTGGAAAGAATAGCTCTATGATACCAACACAACCGACTTATCGCGAACAACTTCAACCGTGGTGTATCGTGCGGCAATTACCCGAAATGCAGCGCATCGTCGTCGCTCGCTTCCGTCGCCGTCCTGAAGCTGAAGCCTATCTCGCCGTATTGCGGCGTTTGCTCCCCGCCGCCCCCCATGTCATTTTGTTTGGGGAACAGTTAGGATAACGCCTCTACCGCTCGCGCTTCGTGTCTTGAGTCGGGGATAGTGCTGCTATGCCCGACCTTGCACCAATTACAGCCAGTAGCGAATCTTTCACCTTAGATTCGATTTTAATACCAATTCTCCGAGTTTGGACGACACATCTTGATGCTGAAACCTATAATATATCTAGGTTTCTTCATTTTTAATTTTGAATTGGTATAAGTTTAAGATTGTTCGCGATCGCGAGCGTATTTTCAGCTAAATAATCTCATCGTTCCACCCACTTATCCTCTTACCCTTGACCTCGTAACCAAAATTTGATATAGAGGCTAACTGAATTTTAACTATTTTTAAAGCACGAACTCGATCGCGCGATCGCAATTCTCCCAATCTTGCTGCTCGGTATCGCCCCACCTTCTCCCCGAACACCATCCCGCAAGGCTTCCACTGGATATTAAAGAAAATTTGTCAAGACTATAATTGTTTGAATTTTGTTAAGGGTTCTTGCTGTAGATACTCGCAAAAATGTAAATTATTCGTTACAGATTTATATCAAATTGTGTCAAATTGGGGGGTTTGGCGAAATTGGGGTGACGTTTTTTGTTACAAAAAGCTAATGTTAATCCCCCGTCCGTTATCATCCGATCGCGAGTTTGGCAACTGCCCCTTGAATTGGATAATGGACTGACGAGCCTGTCCCCTAAAGTAACGCCCAGTTAAGGAGAAGCATCTTTATGTTCACTCACGTCAAGTCCACCATTCGCAGCATTGCACCCGCAGAACTGAACAATCGTTCGCTCATGAAGGTGGTCTATGTCGTGTTGGAGTCTCAGTACCAAAGCACGCTATCGGCAGCCGTCCGAGAGATTAACGACAAAAATCCGAACCTCGCGATTGAAGTGAGCGGTTACTTAATCGAAGAACTGCGCGACCCGGAAAACTACGAAAACTTCAAGCGAGACATGGCAGAGGCAAACATCTTCATCGCCTCGCTCGTCTTCATCGAAGATCTCGCCGATAAAGTCGTCGCTGCGGTGGAACCTTACCGGGACTCCCTTGATGTTGCCGTCGTTTTCCCCTCGTTACCCAAGGTGATGCGCCTGAACAAGATGGGACGCTTCACGATGGAGAACTTAGGGCAAAGCAAAAGTGCGATCGCACAATTCATGCGCAAACGCAAGGAAAAGAACGGTTCTTCCTTTGAAGACAGTATGCTCAAACTCCTGCGCACCCTGCCCAAAGTCCTGAAATATATGCCCATCGACAAGGCGCAGGATGCCCGTCACTTCATGATGAGCTTTCAATACTGGCTGGGCGGTTCCCCCGACAACATCGAGAATATGCTCTTGATGTTAGCCGATAAATATGTCTTCAAAGACAGCAATCTTCACAGCCAAGATTACGCCGAACCCGTCGTCTATCCCGATATGGGCATTTGGCATCCCCTCGCGCCAAAGATGTTTGAAGATGCGAAAGAATATTGGCAGTGGTTTAACAACCGCGACGACATCTCCGCCGATATTCGCGACCCCCTCGCCCCCTGCGTCGGCTTAGTCTTGCAACGCACCCACCTCGTCACCGGCGACGATGCTCATTACGTGGCAATGGTGCAAGAACTCGAAGCAATGGGCGCGCGCGTCATTGCCGTATTCTCCGGCGGTTTAGACTTCTCCAAACCCGTCGATGAATATTTTTGGACTGATTCTAACGCTGCTGCCGTCGATGTAATGGTTTCTTTAACCGGATTCGCCCTCGTCGGCGGTCCCGCGCGGCAAGACCACCCGAAAGCGATTGAATCCTTAAAGCGCCTCAACCGACCCTATATGGTCGCTTTGCCCTTGGTGTTCCAAACCACCGAAGAATGGGAAAAGAGCGATTTAGGCTTGCATCCGATTCAAGTCGCGCTGCAAATTGCGATTCCGGAATTGGATGGTGCGATCGAACCGATTATCCTCTCCGGACGCGATGGTAACACGGGACGCGCGATCGCATTGCAAGATCGTATCGAAGCGATCGCGCAACGCGCCATGAAATGGGCGAACCTCCGCAAAAAACCCAAACTCGACAAAAAAGTCGCCATCACCGTCTTCAGCTTCCCCCCCGACAAAGGTAACGTCGGCACCGCCGCTTACCTCGATGTCTTCGGATCCATTTACGAAGTGATGCGCGCCCTACAAAACAACGGCTACGACATCCAAGGCCTGCCCGACTCCCCCAGCGCCCTCATGGAAGCCGTCATCCACGACGCGCAAGCCCAATACGCAACCCCCGAACTCAACATCGCCTACAAAATGTCGGTGATGGAATACGAGCGCCTCACCCCTTACTACGAGCGCCTGAACGAAAACTGGGGCAACCCTCCCGGACACCTCAACACCGACGGCGAAAACCTCCTGGTTTACGGCAAACACTTCGGCAACCTCTTTATCGGCGTACAACCCACCTTCGGCTACGAAGGCGACCCGATGCGGCTCCTATTCTCCCGCTCCGCCTCGCCCCACCACGGTTTCGCTGCCTACTACACCTACCTCAGCGAAGTCTGGAAAGCTGATGCCGTCCTTCACTTCGGCACTCACGGTTCCCTCGAGTTTATGCCCGGGAAACAAATGGGGATGAGCGACGAATGCTACCCCGATAGTTTAATCGGTACCATTCCCAACCTCTATTACTACGCCGCTAATAACCCTTCCGAAGCCACCATCGCCAAGCGTCGCAGCTACGCCGAAACGATTTCCTACCTCACGCCGCCCGCCGAAAATGCCGGGTTATATAAAGGGTTGAAAGAACTCAGCGAACTCATCGCCTCCTACCAAACCCTGAAAGATACCGGACGCGGCGCGCAAATCGTATTGACGATTATCGACAAGAGCATCATGCTTAACCTCGATAAAGATATCCCCGAATTGCTGGATGCCGAGGCGCTGAAAACCAAAGTTGAAAATCCCGAATCGCGGGAAGATTGGGATAATGTCGTCGGTTCGGTGTATCGCAAGTTAATGGAAATCGAATCGCGCCTTTTACCTTGCGGCTTGCACGTCATCGGCAAACCGCCCACCGCAGAAGAAGCCGTCGCTACCTTAGTCAACATCGCCAGTCTCGACCGCGAAGATGAGGGAATTAAGAGCCTGCAACGGATTATCGCCGAGAGTTTGGGACGGGAGATTGAGGAAATTTATCGCAACAGCGATCGCGGCATCCTCGCCGACGTAGAATTGCTGCAAAACATCACGATGGCAACCCGTGCCGCCGTCGCTGCCCTCGTCAAAGAACAAACCGATGCCCAGGGGCGCATCTCCAAAGTCACCGGCCTCAACTTCTTCAATATGTTGAAGAAAGTCCCTTGGATTGAAAGCCTCCACCAAGCCGGATACAACAAAGTCAACGCCGACGAAATCAAACCCCTGTTTGAATACCTCGAATTCTGCCTCGAACAAGTCTGCGCTGACAACGAACTCGGCGGACTCCTGCAAGCCCTCGAAGGCGAATACGTCCTACCCGGCCCCGGCGGCGACCCCATCCGCAACCCCGCCGTTCTACCCACCGGCAAAAACATCCACGCCCTCGACCCCCAATCGATTCCCACCCTCGCGGCAGTCAAATCCGCTAAAATCGTTGTCGATCGCCTGTTAGAACGGCAACGTCTCGACAACGGCGGGAACTATCCCGAAAGCATCGCCCTCGTACTGTGGGGAACCGACAACATCAAAACCTACGGCGAATCCCTCGCCCAAGTCCTGTGGATGGTCGGCGCAAAACCCGTCCCCGACGCATTAGGGCGCGTTAATAAAGTCGAACTGATTCCCCTCGAAGAACTCGGTCGTCCCCGCATCGATGTCGTCGTCAACTGTTCGGGAGTATTCCGCGACCTGTTCATCAACCAAATGAACCTCCTCGACAAAGCCGTGAAAATGGCAGCCGAAGCCGAGGAACCCTTAGAGATGAACTTCGTTCGCAAACACGCCCTGCAACAAGCCGAAGAACTCGGTATCGGACTGCGCCAAGCCGCCACTCGCGTCTTCTCCAACGCCTCCGGTTCTTACTCCTCCAACGTCAACCTCGCTGTGGAGAATAGCACCTGGGAAAACGAATCGGAATTGCAAGAGATGTACCTGAAACGGAAATCCTTCGCCTTCAACTCCGACAACCCCGGCATCATGGACGACAACCGCCAAGTCTTTGAAGCCGCGCTGAAAACCGCAGAAGTCACCTTCCAAAACCTCGACTCCTCGGAAATCAGCCTTACCGATGTCTCTCACTACTTCGACTCCGACCCAACTAAGGTCGTCGCCACCCTGCGCAACGACGGCAAACAGCCCGTCGCCTACATCGCCGACACCACCACCGCCAACGCCCAAGTCCGCACCCTCTCTGAAACCGTCCGCCTGGATGCGCGCACCAAAATGCTCAATCCCAAGTGGTACGAAGGAATGCTGAGTCACGGTTACGAAGGCGTTCGCGAATTGTCCAAGCGCTTGGTGAATACGATGGGTTGGTCGGCAACAGCGGGCGCGGTTGATAATTGGGTGTATGAAGACGTGAATACCACCTTCATCAACGACCCGGAAATGTGCAAGCGGTTGATGGATTTGAATCCAAATTCCTTCCGCAAAATGGTTGGGACGTTATTGGAAGTGAACGGACGCGGTTACTGGGAGACTTCTGAGAGTAATTTAGACCGTTTGCGCGAGTTGTATCAGGAGGTGGAAGACCGAATTGAGGGGATTGAGTAAACTTTAGTCATAGTTAAGATACAAAGAGAGACGCGCCCGGGTGCGTCTCTCTTTGTTTAGATTGTTAGAATGTTATGGGCAAGCTCAGTAAACTTATCGCCAAATTTCTCACCTATCCTCCAGAAGTCCGTTTTGATGAAGTGCGCTATCTCTTAGAAGCTTTTGGATATTGGGAAGCTCGTTCTAAAGGTAGTCATCACGCTTTTGAAAATGAGGTAGGAGATGTAATTATTATTCCTAAAAAGGGAGGTAAAAAAGTCAAAAGAACATATGTGATAGAAGTCGTTCGCTTATTAGATTTAGAGAATTGGCAAGATGACTCAGAGTAAAGAAGTTAAACGCAAACCCTTAGAATTTTACCTGTCGTTAAAGTATCCAATGTCCCTTTATCCTGAAGAGGATGGAGGATATACCGTTACAATTCCCGATTTACCTGGATGTCTTGCACAAGGCGATAGTCTTGAAGAAGCAATTGAAAATATTAATGAAGCCAGAGAGTTATGGATAGAAACGGTTTATAGAAGTGACAAAAAAACGATTCCTTTGCCGTCGAGAACAATACGTTAAACCTCAGATTTCGGAAATGAAACTTCATTATGAAATCATTCTCTATTGGAGCCTAGAAGATAGTGCTTACATTGCAGAAGTCCCAGAGTTGCCAGGTTGTGCTGCTGATGGGGACACCGATCGAGAAGCTTTACAGAATGTAGAAATTATCATGCAAGAATGGATAGAAACGGCAAAAGAGTTAGGACGAAAAATTCCAAAACCTCAAGGGCGTTTGATATCTGCTGAACTATTCGAGTCGGGTTATTCCTCCTGTAGAGACGTTGTATACAACGTCTCTACAGATACAACGTTGCTATGATGCTTTGAATTTAGTGCGCCATGACAAAAACGATTCGGTTGCAGAATTGGGATTACCGAAATAATGGCTGGTATTTCGTCACGATTTGTACGCGCGATCGCGTTTGTTATTTTGGGGATATTGTGGATTGTAAAATGGAGTTATCCGCGATCGGTAAAATAGCTCGGGCTTTTTGGCAAGAAATTCCTCAACATTCTCGTTATACCAGCCTTGACGCTTATGTTCTTATGCCCAATCATATCCACGGAATTGTGATTATCGATCGCCCAGATAACAGTGGTAGGGACGTTATATATAACGTCCCTACCGAAATCTCTGCCGATCTTACTGAAGACGATTTTTACCAGAAAATGTCGAAATTATCTCCAAAAGCGGGTTCTCTCAGTGTCATTATGCGCTCTTACAAAGCAGCCGTAAGTCATTCTTATCGTGAGAACGGCTATAGTAATTTTGCGTGGCAGCCCAGATTTTATGAAAGCATTATTCGCAGCGAACGCGATTTAGAAAACATACAAAACTACATTGTCAATAATCCTGCTAACTGGTCGGAAAGTAAGGATAATCCGATAAACTTTGAAATGTAAAAATACTCGTAGAGACGTTGTATACAACGTCTCTACAGGGTTGTACAAAAGGGACTATCATACCTTGAGGATGCGATCGCGTCCGCGAACAGGGACTCGCGTATCCTTTTTTTATTAGGAGTAAATTCATTGAGGGTAAGCAATAGTCGAGGCAGAAAGGAATCGCCCCTTTTCAGATTGCCCGATCGTCTTTTATGGTAGGGAAAGTTATGCCCGTCTCACACCGGGGATAATTTCCTTTATCGCTAACCACACACAAGTTATTATGTCAACGCCTTCTGCAACAATTGAGGGAAATTTTAGCATCTACGGCGATCGCCTGCGCGTCAAACATCTAGCGTTTTCCACCGCCCCCGACGACGGTAAAGACGTTATTGCAGGCTTGATACGCTCGCCAAAATCGCTCCCGCCCCGCTACTTCTACGACGAGCGCGGTTCCCAGTTATTCGAGCAAATTTGCGAACTGCCTGAATACTACCCGACGCGCACGGAAGCAGCAATTTTACAGCAAATTTCCCCCGAAATTGCACGGCTGACAGGCGCTTGCGAATTAGTCGAATTCGGGAGCGGGAGTTCGAGCAAAACGCGCCGTTTGCTCGATGCGTACCGAGATTGTAACTATCCCCTTTACTACGTTCCGATTGACGTAAGCGCCAGTATTTTGGAACTGAGCGCCCAGCAGTTATTGCTCGATTATCCGATGCTAAAAATTCAAGCTTTAGTCGGAACTTATGAAGAAGCGATCGCGCATCTTCCAGTTTCGCACCTACCCGCGCGTCTGATGTTCTTTCTGGGCAGTAGCTTGGGTAATTTTACCCCAACCGAGTGCGATCGCTTCTTCGAGCAGATTTCCTGCGCTCTCGAACCGGGCGATTACTTCCTGCTTGGAACCGACTTACAAAAACCGAAATCCGTTCTCGAAGCCGCTTATAACGATAGCCAAGGCGTAACCGCAGCGTTCAACCTCAATATGCTCTCGCATCTCAACGCGCGCTTCGACGGTAACTTTAACCTCGATCTTTTTTCACATCGCGCTATCTACAACGAAAGCAAAGCCCAAATCGAAATGTATCTCGATCTTAAAGAAGCTTGCACCGTTACTTTAAATGCTCTCGATTTCACTATTTCTTTTGAAAAAGGAGAAAGTATTTTAACCGAAATTTCTCGTAAATTTAATCTCGATCTGATACAAGAAGAATTGCAAAAACGAAACTTTGAAGTGTTACAAACCTGGACGGACCCAAAACAATGGTTTGGATTGAGCCTTGCGCGCCTTGGCGATGCTTAGCCAATCAATAAAAAAACTACCCTGCTTAAGTTTGAGTGATTTTTAATCTGCCGACTGATGTAGCGTTTTTCCTGGGCGCAAGCTACGCTTCTCATGAAAATTTTAGCGATCGGGTGGGCCTTACCATTTTGGGATAAAATCTAAAGAAATGTAGGGGCGAATCGCTTTTCGCCCTTACAATCGGTAATCAATATTTAGTTATACCAATTCTCATTGATTTTGCACGATTTCAGAAGAGGGCATAACATTGTTATGCCCCTACAGCACAAAATTTAGTGCATTGCGATTGGGAATTGGTATTAGTCTGTTTTGGGTTATTTTGTCAAAATCCGATGAAACTGAATGAAGTCGTACCTTGGGGCAGAACGTTAGGCGAGTATCAAACCATGTTTTCGCTCTCAGAAGCCGAGCTAAAGACCCAAATTTTGGGCTGCGGCGATGGGCCGGCTAGTTTTAATGCTGAAATGAAACAAAAGGGATATTCCGTTATCTCTATCGACCCAATTTATCAATTTTCTACCGAACAAATTCGTCAGCGCGTTTGCGAAACCTACGATCCCATTATTTCTCAAGTCCAGCAAGATGAAAAACGCTATGTTTGGCAGAATTTTCGCAATGCAGAAGCGTTAGGAAAAGCGCGACTGGCGGCAATGGAAGCTTTTTTATTAGATTATGAATCGGGCAAAAAAGAAGGACGTTACTTGTTTCAAGCTTTGCCCGTATTAGAGTTTTCAGAGCGTGCTTTTCAATTATGTTTGTGTTCTCATTTATTGTTTCTGTATTCGGAACAATTATCGTTAGAATTTCATCTTAATTCTGTTTTGGAACTGTTGCGAGTTGCAGAGGAAGTGCGAATTTTCCCTTTATTAAAGCTCGACTGCGAACCCTCTCCTTATCTCGAACCCGTTCTTCAGGAATTAGATAAACGCGGCTATCGTTGGGGAATTCATACAGTTGCGTATGAGTTCCAAAAAGGGGGAAATCAAATGTTGCGAATAGTCGGTTAACTCCAACTTGCGATCGAGAAACTAAGAATCCAAATCAAAAAAACTCGCTCGATTATCGCTTGCTAAAGTCCCAGAATTAACCGCGCGAGGTTAAAGTAAATTAAAACGCCGATCGCGTCTACTGCTGTGGTAATAAACGGAGCCGACATCAACGCCGGATCTAACCCCAAAGAACGGAACAAAAACGGCAGCGACGAACCCGCCACCGAAGCCAGCAGAGAAATCACAACCAAGCTCAAACCGACCGCCAAACAAACCAAGAAATCTTGTTGAAACGAGAAATAAATCGTTGCTACCGTTCCCAATAAAATCCCTAATAATAGCCCTGCCATCGCTTCGCGGAGAATCACTTTAGCGACTCCTAAATCGCGAATTTCATCGGTATTCAAACCGCGAATGACAACAGTAGAAGACTGCGCGCCGACATTACCGCCCGTCCCCGTAAGCAGGGGAATAAAAGCAGCCAGGGCAACGACTTTTTCGAGCAATTCCGATTGAGAGCGGATAATTTCGCTGGTAATGGTATTCGTACCGAGCAAGACGAACAACCATACAACTCGCTTGCGGGCGACAGCGAGAAGATTAGTTTGAAAGTAATTATCCCCATCAGATTGCAAACCGCCGAGGGCATAGATATCTTCGGTTGCTTCTTGTTCGATAATATCAATTACGTCGTCAACGGTAACAACACCCACTAATCGTTCCTCGCGATCGACGACGGGAAGAGCTAGTAAATCGTAGCGTTGAATGAGGCGTGCCACTTCCTCTCGATCGGTATTTGTAAAGACGCTAACGGTTTCGCGAGTTGCAATTTCTGCAAGTATTTTGTCGGGGGCGGAAATGATTAAATCGCGCAGGGAAACAATCCCGATTAAACGTCGCTCCGCATCCGTGACATAAAGGTAGTAGATGACTTCAGAGGCATTGGCTAAACTGCGAATGCGATCGAGGGTTTGCGTAACGGTTAGACTCTCCTTAAGCGAGATATACTCCGGAGTCATAATCCGTCCGGCGGTGTCCTCTTCGTAACCGAGCAACAAAGCCGTCATTTGGCGTTCTTTGGGACTCAGTTGCGACAGCAGTCGCCGCACGACTTTAGCGGGGAGTTCGTCAAAAAGTTTAGCGCGATCGTCGGGAGACATTTGATCGACGATATCGAGAACTTCTTGATGCTTGAATTTTTGAATAAGATTTTGTTGAACGCTAGAATCGAGATGTTCGTAAACTTCGATCGCTTCTGCTTTAGAGAGTAAGCGAAACGCGATCGCTTGTTGGGACTCTTCTAATCCTTCAATTGCTTCAGCAATATCAACAGGTTGTACGGGAACTAATAGATCCTTTGCTCCTTGCAGGTTGCCCCGTTCTAAAAGGATTTCTAGTTGCTGCCGCACCAGTTGGCGCAGTTCGCTGCGCGCGAGCATTGGGATAGGTGGAATATTCTCAGTCACTTGCTTTTCGGTTAGCGAGGCGTGGATTGCAGATAGTCCGACAGCGAAATTTGTGGATTTTAGGCAGACTGTCTAGATCCCTCAATCGGTCAGTCGTTAGAGTTTAACCGCCCCGTCTGCGTCGGCCGCGATTGTGACGACTGGTGGATACGTCGTATTCTAAAGCAGCACCCAGGCCGAAGAGAACCCCGCTAAAAACGAAGAAAACTTCGAGCAAATTTCCACTTTCGTAATTGGGGATAAACTTGTAAGCGTATTTGCCCCACATATCGGCAATGTACAGGCAAAAGGTCGCCGCCGCAATCATTCGCCAAGATTGGGAAAATCTGCCGCCCCAAAATGCAAGGAGGAGGGTGGTTGCAACGATAAGCAGGCAGATATCCGCAATCACGTAAAAAAGGTTGACGGGTTCTGAAAATTGACTGAGAAATTTGTCCATTGTGCCTAACCAAGCAGGACGTTCGATTTTTTCGAGTTCCTCCGGCTCGAGTTTGGGCGCAGGTTGGTTTTTCTTGGATGGCGTGGAGGTTTTATCCGCAGCCACTTTGACGGGCGGTGGCGATGCGCTTTCGGTTTCCTCGGGTACGGGGGCGAAGGTAATCGTTAAGGCCAAGAGAATGCCCGCGAGCGCGATTCCACCGACGACGAACCACTGCCGCAGTTCTAAGTTCAGCCGTCGCGGTAAAACCGCTAAAATCATTCCCCACCCCAGAGAGAAATAAAAGGCGATGTAGAAGAAGTCAGCGGGCGAAACATCCGGTTCGAGCTTGAAGTACAGTTCCCAGATCCCGTAAACGCAACTGCCGATAAAAAAGGAGAACATCCCTAAACCAATACCCAACCAAACGTTTCTGCCGCTCGCAATTTGGGGACTCTGCCAGTTGCGATAGCACAGTAACGATGCACTGAAGAAGGCTCCGAGTTCTAAAAGAATGGCGAACCCGTCTTCCAAAATCGCGGGCGCGTCGGGACTTTAGTCGAAGTTCCACCCGGTATTAGCGATTTTGAGTTCCGCGTTACCGTTGCTGAAGATCAACCCGCCCCCCTACAACTCAAGCAATTTAAAGCCGCTGGATATACCAACCGCGTGCGTCCTTTCTACTACGACGATTCAGAAGAAGAATAATGGTACAAGTTCGAGAACTCGCCAACACCACCGCAGAAATTGCCCAAAAACTCGGCATTCAAAAATACGACATTTACGGTTCCTCTAGCGATTCGATTGGAGTCGAAGTCGAGCGCGGCGAACCCAAACAAGTTAAAGCCTCGAATCGCTCTAGCGTTATCGTCCGAGTCTGGAACGCTGAAGCGAAAATGGGCGTAACCTCCACCACCGATGTCGATCCGCAAGGGATAGAACTCGCGCTCAAAACCGCCAGCGAAGCGAGTGCCTTTGGGGTAAGCGAACACGCCCCCGATTTTAGCCCGGAAGCTACTGCACCGGCTGCGGAAATCGATCGCGAACTCGTCGCCCCTGCTGAAGTCCCCACCTTAATCGATACCCTCCTCGCTGCGGAAAACGAGCTAATTGCCGCTCATCCTGCCATTGAAAGCGTTCCTTATAACGGCCTTTCTCAACGCAACATCGATCGCTTCTATCTCAACAGCGATGGCGCGCTGCGCGATGAAGCTTGTTCCTACAGTTCCATTTATTTATACGCCAAAGCCGAACAAGAGGGGAAAAAACCGCGCAGTGCGGGCAGTTATAAAGTCAGCACCAGCTTAGGCGAACTCGATGTTAAAGGCTGCATTCAAGAAACTGCGGCCAAGACGATTAGCCATCTCGATTACCAGAAAATTAAAACGGGCAAATATTGCGTTGTTTTTTCTGGGGAAGCTTTTTTAAGTTTGCTCGGAGCGTTTTCTAATTTGTTTAATGCCCAAAGTATTTTGGACAATCAAAGCCTATCGACTCCCGAATCTTTAGGGAAGGTAATTGCTTCGCCTTTACTTTCCGTTTGCGACGATGCGCTGCATTCGGCTAATGTCGGGGGCGAAACCTTCGATGGGGAAGGAACGCCGACGCGCCGCACGCCGCTGATTGAGGAGGGGGTTTTAACTCATTTTCTCCACAGTGCGGGAACGGCAAAGCGCATGAACGCTCAACCAACGGGAAATGCCAATTCGGGGGCAAAGGTAACGGTCAGTCCGAATTTTTACCATGTTTTTCCCGGTAAAGCGGGCGATCGCGAGTATGCGTTGGAAACGGCGGAAAATGTCATTCTCATCGACGATTTGAGCGCACTCCACGCGGGAGTAAGCCCGCTGCAAGGGTCGTTTTCGCTGCCGTTTGATGGTTGGTTGGTGAATAAGGGCGATCGCACCAGCATCGATTCGGCTACCGTCGCCGGGGATTTTTGCGAGGTGTTGAAATCGATTATTTACGTGGAATCCGAGCCAGATATCACTCCGGGCGGCGTTTGTCCGCGCATCTGGGTTGAGGGTCTCTCAATTACGGGAGAATAAACGCGCTTCTTACAATTAATTCTTTCTTATTTATCCGAGTAATCGCGCACTCGGATTTTTTTGGTAAAATTAACTCAGTAATATTATTTAAGTATATATTTAAAAATTAGCGTTTGAGTTATTCAATTTTGGGCTCGACTTTCGTAGAAGTTGCGTAAAAATCGCCCAGACGTTTTGGCTCAATCCCTCAGATAGGCTCGCAACCTTTCCGAGAGCGATTGTAGAAAGACTACACTTTACGAGAAGAAAAGTTAGACTGGCAAAGGAAGCAAGCCGCGTTTAATCGAAAGACGGGGGCGCGCGATGAAGTTCGGGGTGTCACAATAAGAAAAATTCAACAATTACCATCGTTGAGTGAGGAGAAAGCTAAAATCGCCATGAGGCAACAGAACTTAAAATTCCCAAGGGTGCAGTGGCACAAAGTCGGAGGGATGCTAACCGGAGCAATTCTCGCGATCGCGCTTTATCCGAACGCCCGAGCCGCTGCCCTAACCGACTGGAAGTTCGATCCGAGCAGCCATCAACTCGAACTCAATCTCGGAGCGGGAAGCGTGCCAACCTACTACATTGAAACCGACCCGCCGCGCATTGTCATCGATCTGCCCGATACTCCCCTCAATACCGCCGATCGCGATCGCAGCTATCCCGGTGCAGTGCGTCATATTCTCCTCTCCCCCCTCCCCGCAGGCGGCACTCGCATCGTTCTCGAACTCACCCCAGAGATCGCCTTATCCCCTCAACAAGTACAACTGCAAAAAATCGCCAGTGAAAACGCGAGCGATCGCTGGATTCTCTATCCCTCCATCATCTCCCTCCCCGCATCCGTTCCTGCCAGTCCCCCCGCAGTCCCTCCCCTAACCATACCCAAGATTGAATTCGGTCAGCCCTGGCCCGAATCCCCGAAACCTCCCCAAAGCTAGCGCGATAAACCTTTTACAGCCTAACGCCATTCAAAGTCTTGCTCTGCGACATTTAAGAACCATTTTGCCCAAAAACCGACTTTTCTAACCCAAATCTGGCAAGACACGCCTCGCACACCTCCCCTGTGAGATTACCTATCATGACTGAGTTACAACTGCGCATTCATATTGAGGGACAAGCGGAAAGCACAGTTAAAGTCGCAAAAGATGAATTTATTATCGGTCGTTTGCCAGAATGCGATTTGTGTTTGCCCTACTCCGAAATTTCTCGCCACCATACCCGCGTCTGGAGCGACAAAGAAAAGCGCTGGCACGTTGAAGATCTCGGCAGCACCAACGGCACCTTATTAAACCAACAACCGTTGAGAGCGCCGCAAAGATTGTATCCCAACGACTTCCTTCAAATCGGGAATGCCATCTTAATTGTCAATCTGCCCCAAAATACCCATGTTTCTTTAGGACAACGGCCACTTTCTAACGACGGACAAACAATTTTGCGCAGCGCCGAGGAGTTGCGCGAAGAATGGATTGAAGCCGCTCAAAGCGGCGATGCTTACAGCGATAGCCAACAAGCCATCTCTCGCCTCAAATACCTCGTCGAAATCGCTAAAAACCTTAACTCCGCCGAATCGATTGAAGCAATTTTCGCGCAGGTTCAAGCGGTCGTGTTTCAGGAGTTGCCCAGCATTCAGCGTCTAGCCTTGCTCGTTGATGTTAAAGGAGACGGGCATTTACGCGCGATTGAAGTTGCCGCCCGCCACGCACTCCCCGAAGGAAAATCAACTTATACCAATGGCTGGATTGGCCGCACGATTTGCGAGAAAGTCTTTAACGAAAAAGTAGCCATTAAAACAGTGGACGCTCAAAGCGACGCACGCTTTGAAGGCGAAAATAGCATTGTTGCCAAAGGTATTCGCGGCGCGTTCGCCGTGCCGTTATGGGATGCCAATCAAGTCGTCGGCGTATTGTATGCAGATGGCAACGTGACATTGACGGGTTCGGGATCGGCAGACGATGAAGAACTCAGTTTCTTTTCGACTTTAGCTAACCTCGTTGCTTATAGCATCCAACGCTGGCGGTTGACAGAAAAACTAAAAGATGAAGCGCGCATTCGCCATCAACTCGAACGCTATCATTCGCCCTCAGTCGTCCAACATTTAATGGCAGCCGGAGCGTTAGAACGAGGCTGTCTGGAACCTTTGGAAGCAGATATCAGCATTCTTTTTGCCGATTTGGTGGGGTTTACGGCGCTTTCCGAGCAGTTAAGTCCGGGGGAAATTTCTCAGTTGCTCAACCGTTTTTTTGAAGAGATGCTGAAGTTCGTCTTTGGGACGGGCGGCACGCTGGATAAGTTTATCGGCGATTGTATCATGGCATTTTTTGGCGCGCCCGAACCGCAACGCGATCATGCCGATCGCGCTGTGGCTGCGGCAATGGGAATGTTGGAACATCTCGATCGCCTCAACGCCCAGCAAATTTGGCCGCAACCCTTGCAGTTGCGTATTGCTATTAATAGCGGACGCGCTGTAGCTGGGGATGTGGGGAGCGCTCAACGAGTGGACTACACGGTTTTGGGGGCGACGGTCAATCTTGCCGCTCGCATGGAGAGCGTTTGTGCGCCGGGAGAATGTATCATTTCGGAGGCGACCTATCGAAATTTGAGGAAGCGGGATCGATTTGTGTTGATCGGTCAGAAGCAGTTTAAGGGGATCGATCGCTCGGTGATGATTTATCAAACGCAACGGCGGAAGAAGTGAATAATGAATAGTGAATAATGAATAATAATTCTTTAATCTTTGATTTTAAAATTCAAAATGTCTTTAGAAAGTCGCAAGCGGGAACCGCGATCGAGTTTAATTCTCTACCGCCTCTTTAAATGGTCGGTGGTCAGTCCGATGCTTCATACTTATTTTCGCGGACGCATTTATGGAGCAGAAAAAGTGCCGCACGAAGGCCCGTTGGTGGTAACGTGCAATCATGCGAGTTACTTCGATCCGCCCCTTCTGGCAAGTTGCGTCGGTCGTCCGGTGGCGTTTATGGCGAAAGAAGAGTTGTTTGAAGTGCCGGTATTGAAACAAGCGATTCGATTGTACGGCGCGTATCCGGTGAAGCGAAGTGCTGCCGATCGCAACGCCATTCGTGCGGCAACGACAGCATTAAAAGAGGGCTGGGCGGTTGGGATTTTTTTGGAAGGGACGCGCACGCCGGATGGGAGGATTACAGAACCAAAATTAGGCGCGGCGACAATCGCAGCGAAGTTGCAAGCGCCGATGCTGCCGGTGAGTTTGTGGGGGACAGAGAAGATTTTGGTTAAAGGTTCTTCTATTCCGCGATCGGTTCCCATCACCGTTCGGATTGGGGACGCGATCGCGCCGCCCAGCGCCGTGAAGAAAGAAGAGTTACAAACTGTAACCCACCGCTGTGCTGCTATCATTAACGCCATGCACGACTTAGGGCGATAACGGTACTCTCGATCGCCATTCTCCCTCGCATCTAGCCTTTTCACTTCCTAAATCCCGTGACTGTAGAACTCAGAGAAGAAATCGCCCAATCCCTTGACGAAGCACAGTGGGATTGGATTATGCCTCATGCGAAACGCGATGCCGCGATCGTCGTCTCGCCGGAGTTAGACTTGTTGGATGTTGGCGTTGCGATCGCTAATAACGAAGTCTCTCGCGTCCAAGATTGGATCGAACGTCAGTTAATCCAAAAGCCTTCCCTCGACCAATTGAGCGAGTGGAATGAGAATCCGAGTAAGCGCTTCAAAGCGATTATCGTACAGCCCTACGTCGCGATTCAAGAAATGGGTGAGAATTAAAAATTAAAAATTAAAAATTAAAAATTAAAAATTCTTTACCCTAGCCTCTCTAAGCTTACCAATGTTAGTAGGGTGGGCATTGCCATTTCTGGGATTGAACCTAAAAAAAAGGGTATAAAGTCGGCAATGCCCACCAGCGTAATTGTGTCAAGACTGAGTAGTTGACCGGCTTTCTAGTCAACAAACACATCGATGAGGACAATCCGATCGGTAGAAAACCGGGCGAATGCCATTCGCCCCTACCCAAATTTGTCCTAACTGCCTTGGCGATGGCTATAGTCAACAAACAGCGAATAGCAAATCGGGCTACTCACTGTTCGCTGTTCGCTCGCCATTAACCCTTTAATACGGCCACTTCCAGTTGACAATCTCCGGCTTATCAACGCCGTGCGAGCGTGCATAGTTGCGATGTTCGATGATGTTGTTTTTCATGCGTTCCTTCACGTAAGCAGCGGCGGATTGCAACTTAGGAACGCGATCGATAACGTCAATAACTAAGTTAAAGCGATCGATTTCATTATTAATCGCCAATTCCAACGGCGTATTAATATTCCCCTTCTCCTTATAACCGCGAACGTGAATTCGGTCTTGATTCATATGGCGATAAACCAATTTATGAATCAACCAAGGATAGCCGTGGAAATTAAAAATAACCGGCTTATCGGGCGTAAATAAAGTCTCGAAATCGCGGCGACTCATTCCGTGAGGATGTTCGCGTTCGTCTTGCAATCTGAACAAATCGACCACATTAATAAACCGCACCTTCAAATCGGGAAATTCATCGCGAAGAATTGCCGTAGCTGCCAGAGATTCCATCGTCGGAATGTCGCCGCAGCAAGCCATGACTACATCGGGAATATCCGGATCTTTGCCGCAGTCATCGTTGCTAGCCCATTCCCAGATGCCGATGCCCTTGGTACAATGCGCGATCGCATCTTCTATTGGCAAATACTGCAAGTGCATCTGCTTGTCGGCGACAATCACGTTGACATAATCGGAACTCCGCAAGCAATGATCCGCAACCGACAGCAAACAATTTGCATCCGGCGGTAAATAAACCCGCACCACATCAGCACTCTTATTCGTAACTAAATCGATAAAGCCCGGATCTTGGTGGGAAAAACCATTATGATCCTGCCGCCAAACCACGGAAGAAAGTAAGATATTTAACGACGAAACCGGCGCGCGCCAAGGGACGTGATTCTTAGCAATATCCAACCATTTCGCGTGTTGGTTAAACATCGAATCGATAACGTGGGCAAACGCTTCGTAAGTGTGGAACAAGCCATGTCGCCCGGTTAATAAATACCCTTCCAACCAACCTTCGAGGGTGTGTTCGCTCAACATTTCCATAACGCGGCCGTCGGGCGAGAGCAAAGAACCGCCTTCGTCTTCCGGTAAATACTCAGCTAACCACGTTTTCTTAGTGACTTCAAAGATTGCACCGAGGCGATTAGATGCTGTTTCATCCGGGCCGAAGACGCGGAAATTGTGCATATTCTTCGCCATCACATCGCGCAAAAATTTGCCGAGAATGGCGGTATTTTCCACTTCAATTTTGCCCGGTTCTTTCACCGCGATCGCGTAATCGATAAAGTTAGGCAGTCGCAATTTTTTGCGAACGAAACCGCCATTCGCGATGGGATTGGCACTCATACGACGAACGCCGACGGGGGCTAACTCCTTCAACTCCGGAATTAAGGTTCCATTTTCGTCGAAAAGTTCTTCGGGTTTGTAACTCTTCATCCACTGCTCGAGCAGTTTAACGTGGTCGAGGTTGCTGTGCATTTCGCCCATCGGTACTTGGTGGGCGCGCCAGAACCCTTCAACCTTGCGCCCGTCTACGGAATCCGGTCCCGTCCAACCTTTGGGACTTCGCAAAACAATCATCGGCCAGTGCGGGCGTTTGGGATTGCCGGTACGTCGCGCTTCTTCTTGGATGGTGCGAATCTCTTCGATGCAATGTTCCATCACCGCTGCCATCTGTTGGTGCATGGCTTCAGGTTCGGAACCTTCGACGAAGTAAGGGGTATAGCCGTAGCCTTTAAAGAGGGCTTCGAGTTCGTCGTGAGAAATGCGCGCTAAAAGAGTGGGATTGGCGATTTTGTAACCGTTGAGGTGGAGGATGGGGAGAACGGCACCATCGCGAATGGGGTTGAGGTATTTGTTGGAATGCCAAGAGGTCGCTAAGGCTCCGGTTTCGGCTTCGCCATCGCCGACAACGCAGGTAACAATTAAATCGGGATTGTCGAAAGCTGCACCGAAGGCGTGGGAGAGACTGTAGCCGAGTTCGCCGCCTTCGTGGATGGAACCGGGGGTTTCGGGGGTGACGTGACTGCCGATACCGCCGGGGAAGGAGAATTGTTTGAAGAAGCGCTGCATCCCTTCTTCGTCTTCGCTTTTGTCTGGATAGGTTTCGGAGTAAGTGCCTTCGAGGTAGACGGGTGCGAGGATTCCGGGCGCACCGTGGCCGGGACCGGCGATGTAGATGGCGTTGAGGTCGTATTTTTTAATGAGGCGGTTGAGGTGGACGTAGATGAAGCTCAAGCCGGGACTGGAACCCCAGTGTCCGAGGAGGCGGTATTTGATGTGTTCGGGTTTGAGGGGTTCTTTGAGGAGGGGATTGGCACGCAGGTAAATCATGCCTGCGGCGAGATAGTTGCAGGCGCGCCAGTAAGCGTTAGTTTTGTGAAGTTCGTCTTCTGATAGAGGCGCGTGCTGGTTAAGGGAAATTTGTTTTTCTGGAGCGGAAACCATAATTCTCCAAATTTTTTATGGATTATTTTTATTTAAAAAACACTTTTTGGAGAGGCTAGGTATTTTTATACTTTTCTTAAGCTTTTAAATGAGTTTTATGAATTGAAAGCCCCAGATAGGAAGGTTTCAAGGATTATGAACGAGTTTAAGAATTTTAATTAAGTTTCTGAAAATATTTTTTTGAAGGCGATCGCGATTGCTGAAAAAATAGTTTTTTGTTCTAGATAATCTTAAAATTAGGCGTTGGGATTAGTCTCTTTTCCGGAGGAGTAACGGCTAGAAATTTCGAGGGTGAGAATGCAGGCAATGAGCCAAACGAGTCCGGTGGCGTAACCGGCAATGACATCGGTGGGCCAGTGTACGCCGAGATAGAGGCGACTGAAGCCGATCGCGCTGACGAGTAGAACGGTAATCGTTGCAATAAGCTTTTGCCAAGCGGGAAATTGGCGCGCTAATCCGTAGCCGATCGCGCCGTAAACGACGAGGGACATGGTAGCGTGACCGCTGGGAAAGCTTTTAAAGCTGACATCGACGATGCGATCCCAGAGTTCGGGGCGGGCGCGATTGAAAGCGGCTTTGAGCGCGAAGTTGAGGGCGAGTCCTCCCCCAGAGGCGATCGCGAGCATTAAGGCTTCGCGGCGTTCTTGTACTGCCAGTAAGACGATCGCTAAAATTAAGGCCAGAACGAGCAAAACTGTGGGTTCCCCAATCGTCGTGATGAAAATCATGATGCTATTGAGAACCGGAGAATGGAAACGCGCGATCGCTTCTAAAATGCTCGTATCAAAGGCTTGAGTTTCCTGTTCCATGACTTCATCGGCAATCTTGCCAAACCCCCAAAGCGCGATCCCGGCAATCCCCAAACCTGCGATTTCAATCGCCGTAAATAGGGGAAATAGTTGAGCGCTAACGTACTTTTTCCAGAGATGAACGAGTTGTTTGCTGAAGTTACGAAGTACGGTCATTTTTTCTGAAACTGCTGGAGTATTGTAGGGGCGAATAACCCTTCGCCCCTACCTTGTTGAGATTCGAGCTAACCCAAACCAATACCACTCTAAGACAGAAATCTCGTTCGAGAATCGAACCACAATACGTGCTTTTTGTCAAGCTATCCTACTGAACTAGCTCTCCAAATTACAAATCCTTAGCTACATCGGATTGCCAGAGCGAAAATTTGACAGGGGTCAGCGATTAAAAGTGACTGTGAACGAACGCTTCCGTTTTCTCACTGTCGTGCCAATGCTTGAGGCTTTCCTTTTCAGGATCGTTAACCTCAAAGGTGAGAGGTTCGTCATCAATGCGGGGATAACCGCGATCGTGTAGGGGATTATAGATCGTATCGTTTTCGTAAACGTAGGCCCAGCTTTCGGTGCGACTCCAGTTTGCCAGAGGATTAATTTTCAATCGTCCTTGTTTATCCCATTCAAAGATCGGAAGGTTGGCATGAGTCGGCGCGCAATCTTGGAACGTTCCCCGCAGGGGCGTGCGCTGCCGTCCGCTAATCCAAGCAACCGCTTCGAGGTCATCCAATCCGCGTTGTAAGGGTTCCACCTTAGTGAGATAGTGGAACTTTTCCCAATCGTTTTCCCAAAGCATTCCGCCATATTTAGCAGCAAAGGTTTTACGAGAAGAACAATCTTTGGTCTTGTAAACGTGCAAGTCGAGATCGTATAGGTGCTGTACTTGCTCGACAAAATCGAGAGTTTCCGAGAAATGATAGAGCGTATCGACAAAGAGAACCGGAATTCGAGCAATGGGCTTAATCTGACGGTACAGTAAGTCAGCGATCGCCACATCTTCGAGGTTAAAATTGCTAACCTGCACCAAGCCTTCGGGGATATTAAGCGCGCACCAAGTGAGGATTTCTTTCGGGTAAGCGCGATCGAATTTGCGATTGAGCGAGGCAAGGTCGAAACCCAGAGTTTGAGCGAGAGGCTGGGCTAAGTAAGTCATTTTGCTCTTCACGCTGATATCTATCAAGACAAGTTGGGGACATAGTAAATTTTAACGGATCGCAGTCCCCTAATGCAGACTGAATCAATAGTTGCTTCCACTACGAACATCCTCTAAAGAAGCGCGCGCAAGCATCGCGCGCTCCAAAGTACGGATTTCCCCCTAAGCAATTTCCCTTGAAGTTCAGACTTTCGCCTCCAAAGATTTCAGATATTCGGTGTTAACGCCAGACTCGCGAGCCAGAACAATTTTACCAGTGCGGGCGACTTCTCGAATACCGAACTTGTTTAGCATTTGTACGATCGCGACCATTTTACCCGGATCCCCGACCACTTCAATTGTCAATGTTTCTTCAGAAATATCAACAATGCGAGCGCGGAAGACGTTGGCCAGTTCGATCGCTTCGGCGCGATTCGAGGCAGTAGCATTCACTTTGAGGAGCATTAATTCGCGTTCGACGCAGGGCGTAAGCGTGAGATCTTGAACTTTAAGAACGCTGACTAATTTATAGAGTTGTTTGATCAATTGTTCGATGACAGCTTCATCGCCGGGAACGACCATTGTAATGCGGGAAATTCCCACCTGTTCGCCGGGGCCGACCGCTAAACTTTCAATATTGAAACCGCGACGGGCAAACAAGCCAGCGATGCGACTGAGAACGCCAGCTTCGTCTTGAACGAGAACGGAGAGGGTATGTTTCATAGTGCGGGTTTGAGGAAAGTCAAAGTTTTCCATTATAAGCGATATTCAGCAGTTGCTGGCGTGAATTTTTCCTACAATCCCACCGCCTTCAACCAGTCGAGTAGTAGGGCGTTGAACCGATCCGGACATTCATCGTGGGGACAGTGACCGGCGGCCTCGAGTTCGACAAACTCTAAACGGGGATTGAGTTCGAGGAAAGCTCGAGCCAGAGCGAAAGGAACCATGCGATCGCGCGTTCCCCACAGCAACAAAATCGGCAAATCCAGAGCGGGCAACAATTCCACCGTCGGCAGGGCAAATTGCGGCTGGCGAACGGCTCGAAATAGCGATGAGAACGTATCGCCCGCGCCTTCATCGTAGGCAGGGGCAGAGAGAATCGAGAGTAATTCTTCGTCGATCGCGCTATTATCCTCGTAAGCAAACCCCGCCCAGCGTCGGATATTGACCGGACGACGCAAAACCCGCAGCAACAGCTTGAGAACGGTTGGGGACGCGATCGCATTTTCCAACCCCGTAACGATAGGGGCCAGCCAAGCCGGAAGCGCCGCCTGACGCAGCGAGACATCCGGCACATTCAACAGCACGATTCCCGCCACCATCTCCGGATGGCGCGCCGCCGCCGCCAAACATACCAACGAACCCACCGAATTCCCCACCAATACCATCGGTTCGCCCACAAAAGTCCGCCAAAAATCGTAAACCTGCGCCGCCCACAACTCAGTCCCGAAGTCCGCCGCCACCTTCCGACTCGCCCCAAAACCCAGCAAATCCAAAGCATAAACCGTATGCGTCCGGCTCAAAATCGGAATATTTTTACGCCAATGCTCGATCGCCGCCCCAAACCCGTGAATTAACAGCAACGGCGGACGAGTCGAACTCTGCGTTGCCCGCTGGAAACTATAACGAGTCTGCCAACCGCGCCAGACCCAATCCCGTTGCTGTCCGATCCGTTGCGGCCAGTGCATAGATCGACTTGTGAATTCTTCTAACTTCATGATGTTTTACCAGAAAAATGGGTTTAAAGCCCTGCCCTTCTAGGGCGGCTTTTCATCGTAACTATCCTCCGGATCATTTCTCGACCCAGTGGCATTTCCAGAGCGTTTTCGAGCGATGCGGCGGTAGTGGTCTGTCAAAGAAATAATGGCGGATAATAGGATTTGATGAGTGTTAGCCAATTGACTCGATTATATCCGTCAATCTCAGCATGACAGACCAGTAGTTGGGGCTGAGGGTTTTTAGGGGCATTTTTGGATGGGGAAACGTTCTTGAATTTTAGGGTTTAGTAGGGAATTTTTCCTCGATTTGCTACGATCCGTAAATGCTCATTTACCTCATCGCGGACTTTTTCGGAAGAGTCTTCTTTCATCTGTAACAGTTCTTCATAAGCTTTTTTTACGAGTTTTGGATCGTCGGAATCAGTAATAAAATGCTGAAATCCATGAGGAACTAACGATCGAGGAGTTTCTGCTTCAGTCTTTTTGAGGCGGCACAGAATATTTAGAGCCGCTTCGTTTGCATAGCATTCTCCGAGCAACTCTGTAATTACGAAGCAAGACATCCAATCGGCAAATAAGCCATAGGAATTATTGAGAAGCGGTAAAAGTTCCTCTTTCTGTTTTTCAGAGATAGTGTGCCAGTTTCCTAACTCTAATATGAATAAAAAATGGTATGAGCTTTTAGCTTTCAAGAAAGCTTCTTTTTTGAGAAGATCGAGGATTAAATTGAAATATCGGTCGGGAAAGTAACTCAGGTGCGAGATCGTGGATGAAATTGCGTCAGCACACTCCCTCATCTGTATTTCTTGACCCGAACTAATAGCTTCTTCAATTTTTTCTTGAATTTCTATAATCATGACTGTCAAAAAAAACAATTTTTTGCGCTCTGATATCAAAATCGATTAACTATACAGGGCGCTGGTCAATTAATCGAAGACCTAGTAGAGCAGCTATTCCAGGCAGAACAGCTAAACCCCACGCAGTCGGTTTAGGGGCGTTTGCAACCCAGTGGCATTTCCAAAGCGTTTTCGGGAATCAGCAGGTTGAATTCGCCGAGCAGCAATGCGGCGGTAGTTGGGGCTGGTGGTGAGGGGGTGGGCTTGGATGGCGGTGCCAAGCTTGAGGTTGAGGTTGAGGGTTTTTAGGGGCATTTTTCAATAGGGTGGGGAGTTAATTAATTTGAAGCATGAGCAGGCTTATAGCAATCTTCATTTCTTGAGTAAATCCTCCCATCCTACTTCTTTACAACCTTGTATGGGACAACCATGACCATGACTTAGGGAAAATTGCATTCTGAGAGGAATCGGTGGATTCTTGGGGACTTTCAGCATAATTTTTAGGTCGTAGGTTGCTGTGCTAGAAAATGGAATAACGAGATGCTGGTGGTGAGTCGCTAGGTAATATAGAGTACCTCCAAATATCAAACCCACTTGCGGCAAGTCAAGAACTTCTTGTCCATTTTCTCGAAGCTCAATAGCTATCTTTAAATCGTCTAGAAAATATGGGCTTGGCTGGTCTCCTCTAAATCGAATTTGTTGATTCGATTCAGAAAGAACGTACAATCTTGTAGTCAAGTTACCGGATTCTACTCCTCGAAAATGATAATTCATAGTAATTTTTCCGGCTTTTAAAGGGAAGGGAGTGAAATATATTTCATAAATTGGATAAAAACTCAACTTTCGATTTTGCCCTAACTCTCCATCTCCTTGATAGATCGGGAAGCAATGCACGATTGTCAGAATAACAAATAAAAGCAAAAAGCAGAAAAAAGCTATTTTTATATTTTTCAGCATTTTATTTCCAATCGAGTCATTTTTGTTTGACTCACTAGACTTGTTTGTATTTGTCAAAATATTTTTAATAACTTAGTCAATGTTGGCTCCGCTACGATCTTCAAACTAAGTCCTGTTGTTGGAACTCGCTAATTGAGTTTGTAATTCTTCGTCAAACAGTTGATGACGAATTTGTCTGAGAAACAGGAAAAGCTTCGCTGTCCGTAGACCTCGAGCCACTTTTTGCTCGGTAGCAGATAAAGGGATAGAGGGATTCCAAGACGGTGGACGCATTGGACTGGCTTCTGGAGATGGAAGTTGACTTGTTGAAATGTACATAAACCTGCTCTTTTGTCAAGGCTTTTTACTTGACCGTCTCTCTAACGCGATCGCACCTTCTCCGACCCGCAGAACCCTCCCGAAAAACCAGACGTTTTGCTCTATTCTCGCAGAGAAAAGTTGAGCTACCATAATGGAGTCTCAGGGAGTCGCACCCCGTTCGGGCGAAGGCTCCATCAATAAACACCTTAACTTTAAAATCACCTAAAAACTACAGACTTCAAAATCTACGCCTGTGAAAGATAACAAAACTCGTCGCGATCTGCCTCAAATCAATGAAAGAATTCGTTATCCCCACATTCGAGTCATCGACACCGATGGCGGACAATTGGGAGTCATCACCTCCGAAGAAGCTCGGCGTTTAGCAGAAGAAAAAGGTCTCGATCTCGTCCTCGTCAGCGACAAATCGGATCCGCCCGTCTGCAAAATCATGGATTACGGCAAATTCAAGTACGAAAAAGAAAAAAAGGAGCGTGAAGCTAAAAAAAGACAGCACAATGCTGATGTCAAAGAAGTTAAAATGCGATACAAAATCGACGACCACGACTATCAAGTCCGCGTAAATAGCGCGCGCCGCTTCCTCCAATCCGGCGATAAAGTCAAAGCAACCGTAACCTTCCGGGGGCGAGAAATCCAACACACTAATCTCGCCGAAGATCTCCTCAAGCGCATGGCCGAAGATCTCCAAGAAGTGGCAGAATTGCAACAAGCACCCAAACGGGAAGGTCGTAACATGATGATGTTGCTTTCCCCAAAAAAATAAATCGACCGGGTTCGTGCATCGCGGGTTGGGCGGGTTTAGCGGTGCGGAGTCTTCGCTATTCCTTACCCAACAAGCAACAGCAAGAGCGCGGGATAGCCATTCCTAACAGCGAACAAACCGGGCAACCGACTCGCGATACCCTATCTTATGAAGTCAAAGAGCGCACGCAGTAAAGCTACCTGGGAGCAAAAGCTTCTCAAAATCTTCAACCTCCGTCCCGAAGAAGGCGAACGAACTTTACTTATGTTCGCCTTCTACACGGCAACCTCTGTCGGAATGCTATGGCTCGAGCAAGCCACCATCGCCCTTTTCCTCCAAAAATTTGGAGCCGAAGGGTTGCCGATTATCTATATCGCCAGCGCCCTCATGGGGTCTAGTTTGGGATTGCTCTACTCCTGGTTGCAAAATAACTTAGCTCTCAAGCGAGTCTTCGGCATCATCTCCCTGCTGATGACCATTCCCCTAATCTTTTTCCGCATCGGCTTTGAAATTAACGCCTTCAACGGACTCTTTGCGGTGGGAACCGCCTTCGCCCTGCGCTTGTGGATGGATGCCGAAGAAATCCTCAACGACCTTAACTCTCAAGTCGCGGCCAACCAACTCTTCAACATTCGGGAAATCAAACGAACCTACCCGATTATCTCCAGCGGTTTGCTGGTAGGGGACGTAATTTCTGGGTTTTCCCTGCCGGTTATCGTCTTTCTGGTCGGTTTAAAAAATACGATTTTAGTGGCTGCGGTTACTATCTTGATTGGCGGCGGTTTATTGCAATTCTTAAGTCGGCGCTACAAACAAGCCTTTCCCGATACGCCCGTCCGAGAATTCGACGAACTTCAGCCCGATTACGCCAATCGTCGCGGCAATCGGACGCTTCGCAAATACATTATTCCCCTGTTTGCCTTTTTTATCTTGGGGGAAATTTTATTTTTGCTGGTAGAATTCCAATTTTTTGGGGAACTGGAAACGGTTTATAGCGATGAAACGAAATTAGCCGCGTTTTTAGGGCTGTTCTCCGGTTCTTTGGGCATCTTTGAACTGACAGCCCAATGGTTTGTCTCGTCGCGCGCGGTGGAGCGCTTGGGAGTGTTTGTGGCGGCGATGTTTTTGCCGATCTCCCTGTCTACCCTGGGATTTGCGATTGTCCTGCTCGATATGTCATCGATTTTGGAACTCGATAGCGCCCAAATTCTATTTTTAGGGGCGGTGGGCTTGAAGTTCTTCGACGAATTGTTGCGCTATACGCTGATTGCAGGGATCGAACCGTTTCTGTTTCAACCCCTACCGGCGGAGATTCGCAGCGCCGTGCAAGCGCGAGTGCAAGGAATCGCCGAACCGCTTTCGACGGGGCTGACGGGGGTGAGTTTGGCCGCTGGAATCTGGGCAATTTCCCATTTCAATTTGGGTCGTCCCGAAACGGATCTCCACAAAATTCAAGGTGGGATTTTTATTGGTGCAATTATTCTGTTTTCGCTGTGTTGGGCTTCTTGCGCTTGGTTTTTGCGCGCGAGCTATGTGAGTTTGTTGGTGCAAAGCGCCGAACAAGGTCGATTGGGCTTCGCGAATGTGGATTTGAAAGCGTTTAAGCGGGCGATTATTGAATCGTTGGATCGGAAAACGACGGAAGAAGACCAGCGTTCTTGCGTGGAGTTGCTGGCGCGCATCGATCCGGCGAGTGCGGGAGAAATTCTCGCGCCGCGTTTGGCGGGGTTCTCGCCGGGATTGCAGCGGGAGAGTATGGAGGTGATGTTAAAGGCTCCGAATGCGGCTTATTTGGGGGATGTACAGCGGTTGCTGGAGCAAAAGCCGAGCTTGGAAGTGTTGGCAATGGCGCTTCGCTACGTTTGGCTGTCGCAGCCGGAGTTAGAGACGCGGACGCTTCAGCCGTATTTACACGATCGCGTTGATGCGATCGTGCGCGGAACGGCGGCGGGTTTGATTGTCGGGCGGGGCAAACCGTCGGAGAAGGCGCAAGCGCTGGCGACGTTGGAGACCATGTGGCGATCGCCGCGCGAACGGGAACGCACGATCGCGACGCAAGCGTTGCAAAATACCGAGGCGGATGGGGAAGTGTTGCGGCGCTATATTAACGATTTATTGCAAGATGAGTCGGCGCGCGTGCGTTGTGCTTTGCTCGAAGCGATCGCGGCTAAGCGCTTGCAAGATTATTATCCATCTTTGATTAAAGGACTGTACTACAAATCGACGCGAGCGGCGGCTAAGCGATCGCTCGCCGCGTTGGGAGATGAAGCGCTACCGCTATTGGCGGCGTTAGTGGAGGATCCGCGCAAACCGGACTTCGTGCGATCGCAAGCCGGAACCGCGATCGCGGAAATCGGCAGCGATCTCGCCCTCAATACCTTAGTTCCGCAAGTGCTATCGAGTTGGGGAACCAGCCGCCGCAACCTTTTACGGATTCTGTTAAAAGTCGCTGGCGATCGCGGCATTGAAGCCACCCTAGAACGCTTGGGACGCAGCGGGATCGAACAGTTAGTCGAGCAAGAAATGCTCCTGCTGGCGCAAGTTTTTGCCGCCTTCCTCGATTTCAGCCCGAAAGCCTTACCGGGACGCGAGGGAGATTTACTGCGAGCAGCCCTCGAGGGAATGCAAAAAGATATCTTCGATCGCTGCTTTTTGTTAATGCAGTTTCTCTACCCCTTTAATGCCATTCAAGCAGCGATTATTAACCTCGATTCGGAATCTGAAAACAGCGTCGCCTTGGGCTTAGAAATTTTGGATAATACCATCGACCTGCCTCAAAAACAGGTTCTCATTCGAGTGTTAGAAAGACGACCGATAAAAGAGCGGATTAAAGATTTAGCCGAACTCATGCCCTACCAGCCTCTAAGTCCCAGCGATCGCCTGCGCCGCCTTTTAGAGTTGCGTCACTTCCTCTCCGATTGGTCGGTGGCTTGCTGTTTCCACGCCGCGCGATCGCAGCGTTGGCCGGTTGCCAAAGAAGCCATTTTAATCTGCTTGACCCACCCGAGCAGTTTCGTGCGCGAAGCCGTTCTCGCTTACCTCAAAGAAGCCAGTCCGAGAACCTGTTTGGAACTTCTGCCCCTGTTGAAAAACGATCCGGATCCCTTGGTTGCCGCCCAAGTCGATAACCTCAACGCAGAATTGGGGGCAGCCTCTTAAAGGGCGAAGCGAAGAAGCTAGAAGTTCCGAAAGATGGAGAAGAGGGATGAGGAGGCTCAAACGGCGTTTCACGGTCGTTTCTCATCGCCCTTTTCCGTTTAGCTGTTGCTGTTACCCTAATGCTATTATTTGCTGTATTGCGCTCCCGTGGAGGGCGATAGACCGACCCGTCATTCCGTTCTCCAAGGTGAAGTGGAGGCAGCCATGATTTGCCAGTCCCGCGAAAATAGAGCCAGACTCTTCCCATGAATCACGATTGAAATCAAAATGCTAAGTAGCTTCGATCGCTTATTATTTATCAGGCGCGTCTCCATCTTTCAGGATTTGCGGGATGAATTTTTAGTCAAATTAGCCTCGGCTATGGACGAACTCTCTTTTCCGGCCAACCACACGATTTTCGAGCAAGGAGAAGAAGGGCGATCGCTCTATATCGTCGTTTCGGGACGAGTGCGCGTTCATGTCGGCGAACGCGACCTCGCTCACCTCGATAAAGGCACTTTTTTCGGCGAAATGGCCCTTTTCGATGCAGAACCCCGCTCTGCCTCCGTCACAACCACAGAAAACTGCGATTGTCTCACGCTCAATCAGTTGCAATTAACCGACGCGATCGAAGAAACCCCAGAAATTGCCATCAATATTACTCGCAGTCTTTCGCGCCGCATTCGCGAACTCAACAGCAAAATTAATAGCTACGAAGCCCAATTGAAAACCCGAGATTGAGATGGGCTGACGAGGTGAGAGGGAGTATTAAACAGAGGTAGGGTAGCGTTGCCCTTCTTGGGTGAAATCTTAGATAAACTCAACAAACTCTAATTTTCCCCGCTTCCACCGAAAGAATTTGCGAATCCAACTGCCAATGCGCCCCAAAAGAATCGGCGTGAGTCGTCGTAATCAGCGTTTGAAATCGATCTTGAATCGCCTCTAGCAATTGATTCTGCCGTTTGAGGTCGAGTTCTGCCAGTACGTCATCAAGCAGCAATAACGGCGGTTCGCCGACAACTTCTTCAATCAGTTTTAACTCAGCTAACTTGAGCGCGAGAACCAAGGTTCGCTGCTGACCTTGGGAACCATAAAAGCGCGCTGGCGTTCGGTCAATGCTCAACTCGACTTCATCGCGGTGTGGCCCGACAACGGAAGTGCCGAGTTGTTGTTCGGCAATGCGACGCTGTTCGAGTTTCTCTAGGAACGACTGCTGAACGCTTTCGGGATGGTCTTGCGAGGAACGAACGTTGGGGAGATATTCGATTTCGAGAACTTCGGTTGCACCGCTGATGCTGGCGTGCCAAGCGCGCGCGAGGGGTGCGAGGCGCTCGATAACGCGGGCGCGCCGCCGCGTAACGCGAGAACCGCTTGCCGCTAACTGCACATCCCATAACGGAAGTTGGGCGATGAGTTCCTCTTTACCGGGACGGTCATCGCGAATTTTTTTGAGCAGGGCGTTGCGCTGGCGCAGCACTTGGTGGTATTGCTGCAAGATATGAGCGTAGATCGGTTCGAGTTGCACCAGGAGAGCGTCAAGCCAGTTGCGTCGGCTTTCTGGGCTGCCGCGCACGAGATCGAGGTCGAGACTGGAGAATTCGACAGCGTTGAGTAAACCGAGAAAATCGATTTGGCGGCGGAGTATTTCGCTATTGAGGCGAACGGTACGTCGTCCTTTTTTGCGCAGCGTTAGCGCGAGTTCTGCTTCGCCGTAAGCCCTCGCGACGGTGGCTTGGATGCGTCCTTCGCTGTCTTGTTCGCGCACTAAATCGCGATCGCGCGCCGTTCGATGACTTTTCAGGGTAGCGAGCAATTCAATCGCTTCTAACAAGTTTGACTTGCCCTGTGCGTTATCCCCCACAATGATGGTTTTGCGGGACTCAAATTCAACCGTTTGGTCGCTGTAGTTCCGAAAACCGCGCAGATGCAAGTTTTTGAGGTACATGGACGATGGACAGTTTACCGTCTAATAGTGTATCGCGAACTGCCGACCGTTATTCAGCCATCAGCCATCAGCCATCAGTCGCAGGGGACGGGATAATGGAATTACGAATTATGCGAGATAGCTTTCTGGAAAGTCGCGATCGCCGTTCGCCCTAAAAGCCTTAGCGTTCCAATATTCAAAACATTGAGAGTAAATATGGTATGAATCCAGAGCGGTTTCTTCAAACCAGCTATGAGGAGATGCGTTTTCTACTTTCATCCGAATCAGGTCGTACCGAACATCGTTATCGGCGTAAATCGCAAAGGCAATTTTAAAAATCTCGAAAAAATTGATCGCCCAAGCACAATCTTCTTCCGGAAGGTTTTGATGAATTTCAATTAATTCTGCAATGCGCGTTTCGAGGTGAGTGCGCGCGTTTGGGCAAATGAGAACTATTTTGAGGAGGAGAGTTACAAGCGTTAAAGGACTGCTTTCTAGCCACAAGTAATGAAAAATATCGGAGGGCGTTTTTCCGGATTCCGTCGTTAAAAAATCTATGGTGCGGTTGCACGTTCGGAGATATAAGGCTTTATCGATAATGTCGTCTTCGTAGTCGCTATAGATTTCCTGCATTTTTTGAGCTATTTTCTCCTGGAATCGTTCCATTTTAGGTCGAGAATCTAAGGCGAAGAAGAGATAGCGCTGTAATGCTTCTTTGAAAATTTTAAATTGACAATCTTGAGTTTGTCTTATAAAAATATTGGCTAAATTTGCGTAATTAAAATAGCCTTTTCTCAAAACAATTTTTTTGATAATTCTGAGGACATTTTCGCCCAGGTGGGTTGGATTTTTAAGGGATTTATTACGGTAGGTGGCTAACTGCGATCGCGTCGCATACATGGCCAGATCGAATTTGAACTTATTTTTTAAGGTTTGGGAGAGGGTTAAGGCGGCTTGTCGCTGTTCGGGGGAGTTGGTTTCGTTGGCGTACTGAGCGACTAAGCGATAGGCGGTGTAGCGATCGCTCCAGTGTCGTTCGCTGACTTCTTTAACCTCACATTTACAGTATTTTTGGGTATAAAATCTTAAATCTTCATAGTCTTTGCTGCTGCGAAAGGTGTTTATCCAAGCGTGCAAGCGGGCTTTTTTAGCAGAAGAGGCGGCCCGAAAATTGCGATCGCACTGAAAAGAATCAATTAACTGCTGGATGCAATCGGGGTCTCGCTTGGTTTCCCAGTTATTAATTAAGATATAGCAGCAGCGTTTGAGCGTGCCGAGAAACTCTTGTTGGTTGTTAGCAGCCAGCAGTAAAGAAAGCTCCTCGATCGCGTCAGCATTCTCCGCATTGACTCGATAATCAAAAAATAAGGTACAAAACTGCTGTAAGACTTCTTCAGGAGATCGTGTTTGAACCAGCGTTAATAGAAATTGGTAGATCGACATCTGGAAACCGCTCGTGAGTGATAGGGAAAAGGAAGGCAGCAAATTTTTCCTGGAAGTCCATTCCTGCGGAGGCTAGAGCCGTCGTAATTAAGTTCGATGGTTATAGAACTGAAAATATAACGATTGCACCCCGAACTAAACGCGCGCTGCTACTCCACGCGCAAGCAATCTCTTACCTACAAAATTCAGTCTCTCAATTCCGGAAATTCAGAGGCTTCAAGGAACAATAGAGATATTGAGTCGCTTTTCGAGTAGCAGGATTTTGGAGGGTAAGCCACTCTCCGAAAAGAGCGATTAGGGTCAAGCACCCTCCATAAGGACGGACAAGACCGTTAGCGATCGCGATGTTCGGTATCCTACGCAACACTTCGGACGGTGACAAGCAAGTCTTGCTCCCGTTCGAGTCGATGGATTCGATTGCGATGTAGTTCCTGCCTTACCAACGACATTTATACTCCAGTTAATGGCAGATTCATCCCAACTCGAGTTGGCGATCGCCGGTGCTAACTTTGGGCGATTAACTCTTGAAATAGCAGATTTGGTTGTACTTAGACGAATTTGATGTCAAGATTAACCTGTCCGGTGGGACAGCGAAGCGCTAAAATGTCAAACTGTCTCGAAGTTGTAGAACGCGGAATCGGTAAACAAAATGCTTGCATTTCGTTTTTGTGTGGTGGTGAGTGCTGGGGCGATCGCGATTTTGGGCTACAGGGCAGACGCTTCAGCCCGGGAAATGCCTTTGGCGATAAAAACGGAGTTCGCGCGCGCCGGAACTTCGGCGGCAGCACCGGAAGTTGCCTTAAAACCCGCAACCTCACTGGAATCCGAGCCATTCTCACGGGAAGCTGGAGAAGCGCCTCAGCCCGCCCTGTCAGTTTCCCCGCAAATCTCGCAGGGGAGCGCAGCAGAAGCAGAAGCGCCCGTTCTCGCTCAGCGTCCGGTGGATGCGATCGATACGGCTGCCCCTTCACCCGTTATCGAGCCAGCAGCCCGCCCGAACCCGACTGCGCCGGTCAATAGCGAAGTAATTCTCGATGCGTTTAAAAGTGCCTTGAACGAAGCGGGAACGGCTGCCATTGCCGAAGCGAAACCCGCGCCCTCAACGGCGACCCCAGAAGCGGTTTTAATGGTCGAAACGACTCCCGATCGCGCGCCGAAGGTACTAGAAGTCTTTAAGAACACGATCGCGCGCTTTGAGGGCGTAGAACACGCGATCGTGACCGAAAACCCGACTGAACCCGATCGCCCCGTTTCCACAGCCGTTTCGCCCGCCTTCGCCAGCACCCAAGGCGTTCCCTTCGATCGCATCCTCGAACGCTTCCGCAACGCCACAAACGACAGGGCGAGCAACTCCGTTCTGCCCTCAGAGCAAGCAATTCCCGTCTCCGAACATCTCCTCAACCCAGAACGACGCGCGATCGAAGCCCCCGCCCCCGTTCCAGTCGCCGATGACAATCTCGCCGCTCAAACCGTTCTCGAAGCCTTCGCAGCGATCGCGCGCGATGCCGCTTCACAGCCAGTTCGGGAGCCAGCAACCGAACGTCCCGTTCTCGCCCAAACCCAGCCTTTTAACCCGTTTAATCGCATCCTCAATCGCGTCCGCCAAGTGACCTTGAGTCCGCCGGAAACCCAACCGAGCGCGGAGTTCTCCACGCCAGTTCCCGCACCGAGTCCATCCGCCGTTACGGTGGCAAGCTCGGAACCCCTACCCGCTGCCGCTTCGATTTTAGATGCCTTTACGCGCGCGGTGGAGCAGGAAACGCGATCGCCAGCCCCCCAAAATCCTCAAACCGTTACGCCGGTCGATCGAGCGCCAGAGACGACTTCCTTGGGAGCAACCCTCGATCGCATTGAAGCAGGGTTTGCGCAACTTTCACCCTCGAGTTTGGCAACCCCTGGAGCGGATTCAATCTCGGTTCCTGCCGCTGAAGCTCCCGCTCCGTCTCGGGAAAACGAGATCGCGCCCTCACCGCCCGCACTCCCTCAACAGCCTTTCGCTCCCTTCTCGCGCATTCTCGATCGCTTTAAAACCTATCAGCCCTCAGAACTCTCAGAAACAACCATTACAGCGCGATCGACCGCGATCGCTCACAGCGAGGCAGACTTCAACGCCCCCAGCCCCCGTTCCGTTCTCAATGCCTTTCAACAGGTCATTGTCAATCCGCCTGCACCCAACTCCACCCCCACACCAGAATTAGTCTTCCAGTCTCCCAGTCCCCCAGTCTCCCAGTCTCCCAGTCCCCCAGTCTCCCAGTCCCCCAGTCTCCCAGTCTCCCAGTCCCCCAGTCCCCCAGTCTCCCAGTCCCCCAGTCCCCCCCTCTCCCCCTCTCCCCCTCTCCCCCTCTCCCAGTCCAGCCCGCCCGCCGCCTCCCTGAGTGGCTTAGATTCCCCCGCCTACCTGGATGGAAGTCCCAATCCTCTCCTGTTTCCCGCCCGCCCGGAAGACGTACAGATTGACATTAATAAACCCATTAGCTTGCAAGAAGCGATCGAACTGGCGCGACGCAATAATCCCACGCTGCAAGGGGCGCGGATCGAACTCGATGTCGCCCGCGAACAGTTGCGCGAAGCCCTCGCTGCCGAATATCCCACCCTGAGTACGCAATTTAATCTGACTCGTACCGACTCCGCCCAACAAGACCTAAGCAATCAAAATCAAAATCCGCTGTTAAATCAAAACTCCGGTACGATTAATACCACCGCTGACGCGCGCTTGGAACTGAGCTACGACCTGTTGACGGGCGGGCGCAGAACGGCTCAGATTAAGGCTGCTGAAGAGCAAATTCGCCTGCGGCAACTCAATGCAGAAACGCTCGCCGAACAGACGCGCTTTGATGTCACCAGTAATTACTACGACCTTCAGGAAGCCGATGCGCGAGTGGATATCGAACGAGCGGCAGTAGCGGATGCAACGCGCACCCTCCGTGACGCACAGTTACTCGAACAAGCGGGACTGGGGACGCGATTTGACGTGCTGCGCGCTCAAGTTGATTTAGCCAACAGCCAGCAAAACTTAGCAACCGCTCAATCGCAACAGGTGATTTCCCGCCGCACTTTGGCCAGTATATTGGGGATTAACCAACAAGCGAATATCTCGGCCGCCGATCCGATCGAACGGTCGGGACAGTGGGAACTGCCGCTGGAAGATACCATCGTTCTAGCCTTCAGAAATCGCGCCGAACTCCAGCAACAAATCGTACAGCGCAATATCAGCGATCAACAGCGCGAAGTCGCTCTATCCGCTCTTCGGCCTCAAGTGAGTTTATTCGCCAACTACAATATGTTGGGGCTGCTGAACGACAATCGGGGCTTAGCAGACGGTTATACGGTTGGGGCAAGATTGCAGTGGACGCTGTTTGAAGGCGGGGCTGCGGGCGCGAGAGCCGCCCAACAAGAAAAGAATATGGAATTAGCGGCATCTCGCTTCGATGACCAGCGTAATAAAGTTCGTTTGGAAGTCGAACAAGCCTACAATAATATTCAGGCCAGCGAGACGAATATTCAAACTGCTAATGTTGCACTGCAACTCGCTCAAGAAAGTTTGCGTTTGGCTCGGTTGCGCTTTAGTGCGGGAGTAGGGACGCAAACTGAAGTGATTAACGCTCAAACTGAATTAACGAAAGCGCGGGGGAATTTACTGACGGCTATTATCAATTACAATCGCAGTTTAGCGGCTTTACAACGAGCAGTGAGCAATTACCCGGACGATCGTTTATTCGACATCGAAAATAATTGGTAGCAATAGTATTACGAATCACTTCCTTGCGGTTGAAACTTTACTGGACTACGGGCATTATGGGTTGCGTTGCCGCGATCGCAACCGGGTGCAGTCGCGGCCCTGCACAAGGGGGTGGCGAGCCGCCCAATCCCACCGTTCCCGTTAAAGTCCAAGTCGTGAAAACGACCGATATTCAAGAGAGTTCTGAGTTTGTCGGGACGCTGGAAGCGCGGCAAAAGGTGGAGCTTCGCCCTCGTATCGAAGGGCGGATCGAACGGATTTTTGCGCGTAGCGGCGATCGCGTCGCGGCAGAGACTGCTATTATCAGCTTGCAGCCCAATAAAGACCAAGCCCAATTGCGCGCTGCGACTGAAAATATTAACGTGCAGCGTGCCAATCTCAACAGCGTGCGCGCCGAACTCAGCGCCGCCGAAGCCCAACAATCCCAAGCTGAAGCTCGCGCCCAGAGCGCCCAAGCCCTCCTGCAAAGCCAAGAAGCAGAAATCAAACGCCAGCAAGCCGAGGTTCAAAGTCAGGAAGCGGAAGTTAAATTGCGCGAAGATGAATATCAACGCACGCTATTTCTCGTTTCCCAAGGCGTTCAGTCTCAGCAAACTTTAGATGAGAAAACCCGCAACCTCGCTACGGCTCGCGCTTCTCTGGCTTCAGCGAGAGCTTCTCTCGAATCAAACTTTGCCCTTCGCAGTTCGCAAGCCGAAGCCCTCAATGCCGCCCGAAGTGCGGAGCAAGAATCAAAAGAGCGAGTTAAAGGAGCTTTAGCAGCATTAGACCGAGAAAAAGCCAGCATTAAACAAGCTGAAGCCCAGCAAGATTCGGCAACGCAGGACTTTCAGTTCACCCGCGTTACGGCTCCAATTGCGGGGACGGTGGGCGATATTCCGGTGAAAGTGGGCGATGTGGTAGACAGCAAGACCGTTCTCACCTCGATTACTCAGAACGATAACTTGGAGTTGCGTCTATCGGTTCCGATTGAATCGGCGACACGACTGCGGATCGGTTTGCCCGTTCAACTTGTTTTCGCGCCGCTTCGCGGATCCCTGCGGGATCGCCCCATTCAGATCGAAGGGAATATTAGTTTTATCTCACCGCAAGTCGATCGCACTGCACAGTCAGTTCTGGCTAAAGCGACTTTTCCCAATGAGGCGGGTAACTTGCGCGACGGGCAAACGGTGAAGGCAAAGGTGTTATGGTCGCAGAAAAAAGGCATCGCCATTCCGACAACCGCAGTTTCGCGAATTGCCGGTCAATCTTTCGTTTTTGTTGCCGTACCCGCCCAGGATGGAAAAGGCGGGACAATCGCCCAACAAAAGCCCGTCACGCTCGGTGCATTGCAAGGACAAACTTACCCCGTTCTGAAGGGGATTAAACCGGGCGATCGCATCGCCGTTGAAGGCGTTCTCAAACTTCGGAACGGCTCGCCTATCGAACCGAGTTTGTAATTTGTAATTCGTAATTCGTAATTCGTAATTCGCGGTCATTGAGACTTCGGCAAGCTCAGTCGAACGCTTGTCGAAATGTCGAAATGTAATTCATACTTCATCACTCATAATTCATCACTCATAATTCATAATTCATAATTATTATGAGCTTTTTGCAAGCAAGACCGTTCAAAATCGGTGCAATAGGGCTGGGAGTATCGCTGGGAATGCTTTTGATTGGGCTGGCAGCGACAATTTTAATCGGTAACGCGATCGCGCGGCAGCAAGCCCCCACTCCCCAAGCCATTCTCATGTTAGGGGGAAACCTCGATCGCGAAGCTTTCACCGCTACTTTTGCCCGCCAGCACCCCCAGCTAAAGATTTGGGTTTCTTCGGGCTTGCCGCGTTCCCAAGCCAGCCAAATCTTTAGCACTGCGGGAATTGCTAGCGATCGCGTCTACCTCGATTACCAAGCTGTCGATACCGTCACGAACTTTTCTACCCTCGTCGGCGAACTGAAAAAGCACTCGATTCGTCACGTTTACCTCGTTACTTCCACGTACCATATGCGTCGGGCAAAAGCGATCGCAACGCTCATTCTCGGCAGTCAAGGCATAGCCTTCACCCCCCTTGCCGTTCCCTCCCGCGATCCGGCAGAATCTTGGTTGCAAGTGGCGCGCGATACCGGACGAGCCGCCCTCTGGGTTTTCACGGGAAGAACCGCCGCTACGCTCAACCCTAAGTATTATCACTTACGGGATGTTGCGGAGCGTGATTCTGAGGTTCGGTATCAGTAAGCCGTTATGGATTATTAGTTATTGGTTATTTCCAATAATTAATAACCCTTCATTATTCATTATTCATTATTCACTATTCATTATTCATTATTCACTCTCTCCGGGCTGCTGTTTCTGCATGAAGCGTTCTTCCGCTTCCGCCATTACCTCGTCCATCTTTTCTAACAGTTCGCCGGGATAGCGCTCGAAGCCTTTTGTCGAAAGGGAAATACGGTTTTTGTATTCATCGATTTCGGCGATCGCCACCTTAATATTTTGTCCGATGCGGAACACCTGCTCGAGCGCCCCTACCCGCGAACCACTCACCTCTCGGATATGCAACAATCCCGAAACGCTGCCCAAATCGACAAAAACGCCGTAAGGCTTAATGCTGCTGACTCTTCCTTCGACTACCGTTCCCGGTGCGAGGCGTTCCATCGCACTCGCTCGAATCGCATCGCGTTGGGAGAGTACCAGTTTATTGGTTTCCGGGTTGACTTCTAGGAACGATGCGGTTAAAGATTGACCGATGAGAGCGTCCATATCGTCTTTTTGGAGAAGATGCGATCGCGGAATAAATGCGCGCAACTCCTTGACTTCTCCCGTCACGCCACCCTTATTAACGCCCGTCACGCGCACTCGCACCGATTTTCCTTCTGCGTGCAGCGCCTTAACTTCCTCCCACGCTTGCTTGATACGAACTTGACGGTAAGACAGCAAAACCTGCCCGTTTTCGTCTTGTTCTCGCAGCACCACAAACTCTTGTTCCACGCCCAAGGGCAAAATTTCTGCTAACTTCGCATCACTCAAGCGTTCCCAGCTAATTTCCTTCTGGGGGATAAACCCTGGGGACTTACCGCCCATATCGACATATACCCCGTCAGAACTATATTCAAAAACTTTTCCCCGCACGACTTTTCCCTTACTGAATTCATAGCTGTAGTCTTCGAGAGCTTTCTCGAAATCTTCCATCGAAAAGGGAGCGGTTGAGGATTGGGAGCGGGTAGAATCGGATGTCATAGCGGCTTGATGTACAAAAGATGAGGTTCTAGCAAAGCAGGATGCTCGCCGGAAGCTTTCTTATTGTAGCCTTCCGGAGTCTCCTCGTCTCTTCGAGTCGTAACCGACCAAGTTTTAGAGCGAATGCGATCGGCAAAAGTTTAGATGAATAACCGAGATCCCGTTACATTAAGCTTAGCGATTCTTGTTTCTGTCGCTGCTACCGCGATCGGAATTCACAATTTAGTGAGGGTGGTGAATGCGATTAACCCACCCGCGATCGAGCGCGACTCCTCTCAGTAGGAGTAATTTTAAATCGATCGAGATTGCTATATATTTGGGTTTGAAGTGAGCTAAAGTCACATTGATTTAAATCTCCAAAAATCTTAAAGAAAATTAAAAACAATGGAATCTCCAAACCCAACAGGCTCTAAAGCCAGTCAAGAAGCAATCAATCAAACTTTCCCGCGATCGGTTTTGTCAGTCAGTCGCGATGAATTTGGTAAAAAAGAAGACAATCCAGATGCCAAAGATTTGCCGCTGAAGATGAACGTTAAAGATGGAAAGCTGCCGTTAGATTTGCAAGGTCACGTCTTCATTGTTGCTCCAGTTGGCTCAATCGATTCGCCCGACGCTGAAGGTCATCCAAATAACTCAACAGTGTACCCATCGTCGGACGGTACAACCCCGCTTTATAACGGCGATGGCATGATTTACCGCCTCGATTTTGACAACTTGGAAGCGGGCGTATTTCTGGCGGCAAGAATAGCGAAACCCCCCTGCTACTATGCTGATGTTGCGACCTACTGGTGTCAACAATATCAAGGTTCTCAAACGCCGAATAAATCATCAGATTTGAGATTTAACAACTACGGCATTACCCGCATAGCTGGGTCGCTGGGTACTCGGAACCAGCTAAATACAGCTTTTTTACCGCTAAAATTTTCCCAAGAAGAGAGCGAACGGTTACTCGCGACTTGGGATGTGGGTCGTCCTTATGAAATCGACCCAAAAACCCTGGAAACTGTTACTCCAGTTGGCAGCAATGACGAGTGGGAAGAAGTCACGAAAATTGGCTTACCTGGAAAACCACCGACTCCTTTTAAAGTTATACAAACTTCAGCCCATCCCTGCTTTGACCCTAATACACGAGAAATGTTTACGGTCAATATTGGGCGATCGCTCTCAAATGTTTTCTCGCAATTGATTCCTATTGCTTATATTTTCAAAGAAATCTTTGACTGTTTCCTGTATGGTCTAAAACAAATTTCTAAGGGAAGAGAGTCAATTACCTTGCCAGAATTAGAGGAAAAGCCCCTCTCATTCGGTCAGAGGCTTTCGATAATTGTAGAGAGTTTATGGAGATTCCTGAAAGGCTTAACATTTTCACAGGTGATTTTGTGGATATCCTCCAGTGGGATGGAGCGGGAAATCTAAAAAGATGGGAAGTTAAGTACAACGGCCGTTCGATTAAAATAAAGCAAAGTATCCATCAAATGGCAGTGACAGAAGATTATATCGTGCTTTTGGATACAGCATTTAAAGTTTCTGTTGAAGAACTGCTGCCAACCCTCACCAACAAAAAGTATCAGCAATTTGAAAAATTCTTGAGAAACTTTTTCGATCGCCCACAATTAAGCGACAATTCTTTTTATATAATACGTCGTAGCGATCTTAACGCCTCAAAAAGTCATGTTAATGCCAAGAAGATTATCATTCCTCGCGAAGCAGCCCACTTTCTTGCAGATTATAAAAACCCTAACAATTTAATCACCTTGCACTTATCTCATGTTTGTGCGTGGGATGCAGCCGAATGGATTTCCAAGTTCGATTTTTCCGACCCTCGAAACCGTAATTTAGAAATCCAAGAATTACGGCATCTTTACGGAGCGATCGCCGGTCCGATGGATATCAGCAAATTTGGCTGTTACGTCATCAACGGCGAAACCGGAGATTTAGTCAGAAAAGATGTCTTAATGGATGAAAATTCTACTTGGGGGCCTGCCATCTACGCCTACCAAAATTCACCACTGCCAGAGCGTTTAGAAGATATTTACTGGATTTGTTTGGGATGCTGGGAAGATCTCAAAACAAAACATATGATTCACTTGTACAAAGACTACAAGTACCGACAATTAAATTTAGAATCAATAAACCAGATTACCGAACAAGGGAGACCCTCTAATTTATTGCGGCTGCACATCGACCCCCAAGAAAGTGTTAAGAAAACCGAAAATCGTTTGAGTATTCCAGACGTTTATTCTTTTCCCGACGGTTATTGGGTAATGTCCCCGCAATTTATACCGCGCGGTAACAGCGGACATTCAACAGATGGTTACATTGTTTGCCTCGTTCATTACGGCGATGGCAGCAGCGAAACTAACGGCAATGAAGTCTGGATTTTTGATGCAGCTAATTTAAATAGCGGGCCAACGTGCAAGCTCTGGCATCCTCAATTTAACGTAGCTTTTACTATCCATGCAACTTGGTTACAAAAAGTAGAGAAACGTACAGGGAGCTACTACATCGATCCTCAAAAAGATTATAATGATATCGTGAAGCAGCAATCTTTAGAAGTTCAGGACTTATTCAACAATTGGGTGTATCCGAAAAAGGAACCCAAGACGGAAGCTGACTGTGAATTATGTTAGACCTCATCAGAAACACCACAACTTTGTAAACAGCCCAGTCTTTGATGAAGTGGAAGGGGAGCGATTACTCTACTTCTACTTCATTTATACCTTGACAATAATGGGACGCTATGGTTACAACTGTGAAACGCAAAACGCTGTTTGATAATGTAGAGCGGATGGATTCCAATAAAAACATGACGCTTTCTTTGCTGGAATATCAAAACCCAAACTTGCGTTTGAGCGGACAGCATGAAGAAGTAATTCTCGTGCGAAGCGACGGCGAAGTCGAGCGCATCGATACTATCGATCTCGGCTTTCCCATCGGTTTAGAAGCCGACATTGCTGACTTCATCGCTTCGACGGAAATCGCCCTCAATTCTGGGGATATTGTCGTTCTCTACACTGATGGAATTACCGAAGCATTCGATATCAATAACGTCGAATACGGGATCGATCGCTTAATTGAAGTGGTTGTCCAAAATCGCTCGAACTCGTCTGCCGAAATTAAGCAAGCGGTCATTGACGACGTGCAATGCTATATCGGAGAGCAAAAAGTATTTGATGACATTACTTTGGTCGTTATCAAACAGATCGTATGAACCCAGTGTTTTTTAGAGAAAATGTTGCTAATGCTCGACTAAATCTCGGTCAACAAACAATTCGCGTCGTAAAAGTTGAACCGAATGCGGTTTGCTGTTGGGCTTCAGTTCACTTTTCGATCGTTGAAAATGAAGAACTTATTAGCCGTGCAGAAGTTAAGCAGGTGTGCAAAATTAATTACGCATATCACTAATATGATAACATGAGGTAGATAATGCTGTAAATCACAGACTGTGTATGAGATTTTTTAGGGAACTCGAAGTCGAAACCTTAAAACTCCTAAAAAGAATCGATCGGGACAGTAAATCTTCTCAGGTTAGGCAGAGGGCGAAATGTATAATCCTTAGTTACCAAGGCTACTCAATTCGCGAGTTGATGGCGATTTTTAAAGTCAGTCGAAAAACTTTATATAACTGGTTAACTCGATGGGAAGACCAAAGAATATTGGGACTTTATAATCAAAAAGGAAGAGGTCGAAAATCTAAGTTAAGCCTCGAACAAAAAGAACAGGTTAAAGAGTGGGTTAAACAGGATCCTAAAAATTTAAAAGGAACAATCTTAAAAATCGAAAATGAATGGGAAATCAAAGTCAGTAAAGATACGGTAAAAAGAACGATAAAAAAGTGGAAAATGAAATGGAAAAGAATGAAAAGAGGAATGAGCAAAAGTCCTGCTGAATGGGAGTTAGAGGTTAAACTGCCACTTTTAAAAGAACTTAAAGATAAAAATGAGAAAGGAGAGATTGACCTGAGATATTTTGATGAAAGTGGGTTTTCTCTGAAGCCGTTGGTTCCCTATGGATGGCAAGAAAGTGGTGAGAGAATATCTCTGAGAAGCTGTTCGAGTAAGCGCCTAAATGTGCTGGGCTTAATGAATCGGGAGAATGAACTATTTTATGAAATCTGTCCAGACAAAGTGGAGACGGATACCTTGATTAAGTTTTTTGATAGATTCAGTCAAAAGTTACTGAAGCCGACGACGATTGCCCTCGATCAAGCCTCGATTCACACAAGCGATAAATTTCTCAGAAAGTTGCCAGAATGGAAAGCTAAAAACTTAAGTTTTTTCTGGCTGCCCACCTACTCACCCAAGCAAAACTTAATTGAGATTCTTTGGAAATTTATCAAGTATGAGTGGATAGAAGTTTCTGCGTATGAAAGCTGGAATAGCCTTCTCAATTACTTAGAAAAAGTGCTAAGCAATTTAGGAAGGGAATATGTAATTAATTTTGCATAGGTGCTTAACACCATCGCCACAGTCGAGAACAATCCCTGTAGTACGACCACTGGCATAGAGTGATAATACAGGGGCGATCGCAACATACAGAGCCGGGACATTAAATGTCTCGAACATAATCTGAGTCATCTTTTCCCGATTGGCTTTCGGGGTTAAAGGGGATTCAGTTAACAGAATAGGATGTTCTTCTGGAGCAACTCTGAGTTCGTTGTAGAAGGTATGATGCCATATCTTCTCCATATCATCCCAGTTGGTCACGATGCCATGTTCAATAGGATATTTGAGGGTTAAAATACCTCGCTTACTTTGAGCTTCATCCCCAACATAAGAATCTTTTTGCCCCATACCGACCATTATGCCTTGATGCCGGGGTCTACCAACTACAGCGGGAAAAACAGCCCGGGGTGCATCATCCCCAGCAAAACCAGCTTTTATTGTTCCCGATCCATTATCAATGACCAGTGGTAGTGTATCTTCGTCAAAATATGACATGATTAGATCTGCAAAAACGAGGTTAAATGTAATTAACTATAACCAGCTTTTTTCTTTTAAATCAACTTTTTTTAACAAAAATACCTAACGAGGTGATAACCCCTTCAAGAATCGATACCATCCATCAATCTCGGCTTTTCTTATCGGTTTAAAATCCGATATGGCTGACTTCATTGCTTCGACGTAAATCGCTTGGAATTCTGCGGATATTGTCTCTCTACATTAATGAAATTACCGAAGCAGAATTACGTCTGATGTGAATTATCCAAAAGCATTAACTGCCCTCACCCCCGGCCCCTCTCCTCAATTTTGGGAGAGGGGAGAAAGAACAGTAAAATGGGATTTTCGGCTTCTAATCCACATTAGGCGTGAATTAGGGCAGAGCATTGCTCATGGGTGTCAACTTAAGTACAAGTGGTTGTTATAGCGTCATCCTGGCCCTCACCCCCCCAACCCCCCTCTCCCAATTTTGGGCGAGGGGGGAGAAGAATTCTCTCTTGCTCCCCTCTCCGGGGGTTGGGCTACGGTGCATTGGTGTCAATTTAAGCTTAAACCTGCTCGCCCAGCCCGCCTTGGGTTTAAACCCAAGGCTAATAACTCAAGTCCTCATTTATAGGACTGGGAAATTCAAATGTATCCAACCCGTTTCAACGGGTTTCAGCTATCAGCCAGGAACTTGAGTTCCTGGCGGGCGAAGTGTTTCACGTTAAGTTGACACTAATGAGCATTGCTCTGCCCCTACAAATAAAATGAGTAAACAGGAAAGGTTTAGTTAGGAGTTGGGTAGAAAAGTGGATTTTGGGAATTTTCAATTTGCCCTTGTCCTCGCATTGAGCAAAGAACAAAGGCAGATCGCGCTAACAAGCAGCTAAGGCGCTTTGTTGAAGTTGCGCGAGGATTTCCGTCCAGCGCGCGCCTTCTAAGTTGGGTAAGACGACGTGGGCGGCTCCCACGCGATCGCGCGGCCCCAAACCCACTGCATACATTCCCGCCGCTAACGCCGCTTCTACGCCCGAACCGGCATCTTCAAATACGACGCAGCGAGCGGGTTCTACCCCCAATTCTCCGGCGGCGTGGAGGAATAGATCCGGGGCGGGTTTGGAGCGGGCGACGCTATAGCCGTCGGAAATGCTATCGATGCGATCGCCAACTCCCAAGCTTTCAATGACCTCCTGTGCATTTTTACTGGCCGAACCGATCGCAACTTTCAATCCCGCTGCTTTCAGTTCGTCGAGCAAGGATAGCGCTCCGGGAAGCAAGTCTGCCGGACCGATCGCGCGAATCGACTCGCGGTAGTAGTCGTTTTTGCGATCCATCATTTCCTGCAATTGCTTCTCGCCGTACATCGCCGCGCGATCGCCTAACAGCACCATCAGCGAGTCCCGTCGCGAAAGTCCTCGCATCGCTTCATTGGCTTCGCGATCGAAGGCGATTCCTTCTTCGTCGGCGAGTTGCTGCCAGCCGCGATAGTGATACTCTGCGGTGTCGGTAATCACGCCATCAAGGTCGAAGATAACGGCGGCAATATCGAGGGGGGAAGCGGGTTTTTGGGCTGACATCAGGTTATTTGTAGAGTAAGTTACGGGTTCGAGCGTTTCTTTGGTGGCGGTGGGAAAATCGTAGCGATAGGTTTTTCCGCGCCATTGCAGTTGAAAGGCAAGGCGCGTCCAACCGGGCGGCAGTTGGGGATTTGCGGTCGGCCCATCGGGCGAAATCCGAACGCCGCCGAAGCCGAAGATAATCGCCTGCCAGATACCGCCGGTCGAAGCGGCGTGAATGCCTTCGGCGGCATTACCGCGCACGTCTTCGAGATCCACCATTGCCGCGCGCAAGAAGTGTTCGTAGGCTTCTTCGGGACTTTCTAAGTCGCAGGCGAGAATGGCATGAATGGCAGGGCCGAGGGAAGAGCCGTAGGTGTGGTCGGTGCGGGGCATATAATAGTCCCAGTTGCGCTGGAGCGTGTCGCGATCGTAGTACAGCCCGGTTTCGTTGAGGCTGGAACGATTGACGAGATTTCGCATTAAGTACAGCAGCATCAATACGTCGGGCTGCTTGAGGACTTGGCGATCGTTTGCGCCTTCAATGCCGAGAATGGCTTGCATCGATCGCGTCCTCGGTTCGTAGTCGGCGAGGTTAATATCTTCAATTTTGAAAAATCCCTGGCACTGTTCGATCAAATCGCGTTCTTTATCGTAAGGAATCCAAATGCGACGAATAATTTCCGACCAGAGGCGCAAGCGGTTGGGGTTGAGGTCGAGTTGGGTTTCTAGGGTTTTGGCGCGATCGCCATCGTGCTGCCGCAACCAATCGAGAATGTTTAAAGCCGTCTCCAAATGCCACTGCACCATGCGATTGGTGAAAGCGTTGTTATCGACTCGTTCGTGGTATTCGTCCGGCCCGATGACATCGCGCAGTTCGTAGCGCTCTAAACGACCATTCCATTCAACTCGCGTTCCCCAAAATACCGCAGTATCGAGCAGAATTTCTGCGCCGTAGTCGCGCATCCATTCGTCATCGCCGGTAGCTTGCCAATACTGCCAGAGCGCGTAAGCAACATCGGTGGTAATGTGAACTTCGCGATCGCCGCACCAAATCCGAATCGGTTCGGCTTGCTTGGAGGTGGGCAACACCCAACGAGGAGTCACTTCATCGCCCGTATCGGCGCTTTCCCAGGCGTAGACCGCGCCGGGATAGCCGTAGCCCTTGGCCTTGCGCCGCGCGCCTGCTAGGGTGTGATAGCGATAAGTGAGGAGATTGCGCGTCAGTTCCGGGTACGTCAAGGTGAGAACGGGGAGGATAAAGATTTCTGTATCCCAGAAGACGTGACCGCGATAGCCAAAGCCCGAGAGGGTTTTCGCTCCAATGCTGACGCGATCGTCGTGGCGAGGGGCGCTAATGAGGAGTTGGAAGAGGTTGTAGCGCGCTGCAATTTGGGCGATGAGGTCGCCTTCGATGATAATGTCGCACGCTTGCCAGGTTTTAGCCCAGGCTTCGACCTGTTGCGATCGCACCGTTTCGTAATCGGGTTGAGCTTGCAAGTGTTCTTGCACCTGCTGGGCGGGATTATCGGCTTCGCGCGAAGTCAACACGCTCGAAACTTTATCCAGCGTCACCGTTTGTCCGGCGCGGGCGTTAAACGTTGTCGAGAGCGTTGGATAGCCCTCGCAGCCTTTGATTTGCATTTTTGCAGTATCCGTTCCCGCGATCGCCACGCGAGAAGCGATTCCGAGATCGATTCCCGAACTGCGAGTGCGGACGTGCAGCCAAATATAGGGTGCGGGCGTTGCCGAATGCGCTTCCCCCGTTCCTTGTTTGACCCACTGCCAGTGCAATACGCCTTGATTGTCCGGATAGCCGTTAATACTGACCTGCACTTCAATCTCGCCGTCAAAATCCACCGGCGTGACTTGGCAGCGCAAGCCTAATAGGTGTTGGTCTGCTAGCGAAGCAAAACGCTCGAACTTCAAATCGAGGGTTTTGCCCGAAGGAGATTTCCAGCGAACCTCGCGCGTTAAAATGCCGCGTTGGAGGTCGAGTTGGCGTTGGTAGCTCAGAATTTCGCCTTGGTTGAGACGAAATAACTCGCCTTCAGTCTGTACCGTTAAAGCCAACCAATCGGGACAGTTCGCAAGTTCGGTATAAACCACGGGAACGTCGTCATAAACCCCATGAATCAACGTTGCGGGGCAGGAATCGGGATAGCCCTCTTCAAAGCTGCCCCGGGTTCCGAGGTAGCCATTACCCAGCGTAAAAACGGTTTCGCTGTGGTGTAAGTGTGTGGGGTCGAATTGCGTTTCGGTGACAGTCCATTCCGTATAGTCAAAGTAAGGCTGGGGAGAAACTTTGGCATCCATCGGTTATCGTCGGGGGTCGGGAGTTCGGCGGTGGTTCACCCTCTATTTTTCTATCCCCCACTCCGGATTTCCCAAAATTATGGATTCCCTTAACCTTTCATTTTTGTCAATCATAGCCAGCATCGACCCACATCACCTCGACTTTTTCGAGAACCTCTGGATGCTTTTCCCCCAGTTCCATCAAGGCATAATCCCCTAGAACTCGTTCGCCAGCATTAGCTTCGCTTATCAATTATTCAACTTTGCTACACTGCTGCAAACACAATTCTCGGAAATGTTCGCCGCGATGCTCGAAACTGCGGTATTGGTCGAAACTGGCACAGGCGGGGGATAGCAGGACGACAGCGGCGTTGAGTTCGGGAACGAGGGCGATCGCGCGACGAACGGCATTCTCCAGCGTTTCGACGACTTCCAACTCGCTATAGCCCATTTCCTGCAAGCGTTGGGCAAAAACGGGTGCAGCGTCGCCAATCAAGAGGACGCGCGCGGCTTTCTCCTTAATCGCAGCGATCCAAGCCGTATCGTCACCTGCTTTTGCTTCACCCCCCGCAATTAAAATGGCTGGGGTTTTAACGGAAGTTAGCCCCACTTGCGCCGCATCGTAATTGGTAGCTTTGCTATCGTTAATAAAATCGGCCCCGGCATGAGTGCAGATATATTCGAGGCGGTGGGGAACTCCGGGGAAAGATTCAATAGCGCTCGCGATCGCATTATTCTCGATTCCAGCAATTTTCGCCGCAGCAACCGCCATTAAAAGGTTTTGTTGATTATGCGCGCCGACCATTTTTAGTAAATTTGCGGGGATGATGCGTTCGCCGAAAACGACAACCCAGCCCTCGCCGTCGAGATACGCACCGCGATCGCGATCGCAAAGCAAGCCCTCTTTCCCCTTAACACTCGTCCAAACCGCATCAGGCCAAGCTTTTAACCCCACATTGCGGAGGTAGGGATCGTCGCCGTTGAAGATTTGCGTTTCAGAACGCCGCAACAGCGAAGCTTTGATTTCGTAGTAGTTTTCCAGGGTATAGTGACGGCTGAGGTGATCGGGGGTAAAGGTCGTCCAAATCCCGATTTTCGGCGCTAACTCTCGCGAGGATTCAATTTGGTAGCTGCTGATTTCCGCCACAATCCAATCGAGAGATTTTGAATTCTCTAAAGCGATTTCGCAGGCAGCATAGCCGATATTCCCACAAGCGGGGGCGTGCAGTCCGGCGGCTTGGAAAATGGCGGCGGTGAGGGCGGTGGTGGTAGTTTTACCGTTGGTTCCGGTAATGGCAACCCAAGGAATATTTTTCAGGAAGCGCCAAGCGAGTTCCATCTCGCCGATGGTGTCAATTCCGCGATCGCGCGCTTCCACTAGCGGGGGAATATCCCAGGGAACGCCGGGACTCACCACCACGAGTTCGGGCGACGTTTCTGCGTTGGCGCTGAATTGATGGCCGAGTTTGACGGAGATGCGCGGGTCGGAAATCTGTTGCTGTTGTTGCTGTAAGATTTCGGAAGTGCCGCGATCGCTCAATTCCACTTTCCAGCCCTCGCGCGCCAGCAACCGCGAAGCAGCAATCCCCGATCGCCCCAAACCAATTACGCAAGCTTTTCCCATAAGTCCTCAAACGCCCGATTCACTTCGCATTCCCTTAAAATCCTACCGTTACTTTGCCGCCTGCTACCAGTTAATCCAAGCAATCGAATCACTTCAAAACCATTTTCCCCGCGTCAACCAACTGCGGACGAAGAACCCTAAGACAATTCCCGTCAACAGAACCAGCCAAAACGAAATAATGGGCGAATTTTCCAAGCCATTGGGCAGGTTCATCCCAAACACGCAGGAAAGCGTTACCAACGGGAAGAAAATCGCCGCTAGCACGTTGAGTCGATGAGCGGCTTTAAGGGATTCGAGGCTGCGTTTAGCTTGTTCTTCGGCTTGTTTTGCAACTTTAAAATCGAGAGCGTTTTTAGTATCGAGATAGAGCAGTTCTAGGGTACGAGCGATTTCGGCAGCATTATCGCGTAAATCGATGAGATCGCGATCGCTCGGAATGGCTTCTCGTGCCGCTTGCAAGGTGGCTCGCAAGTTCTGGGCAGCGCGCTGGGCGGGGGTTAGCGCTTCGAGGAGGGCAAAGTAGTCTTCGGCAACGTTGGTGCGTTCGTACTGTTGTCCGAGGCGCTCGGTTTCGGTGCGATAGGCATCAAGGTGTTGTTTCAGTGCGGTTAAACCGCTCGCGCGGTTGCTGCATTCCCAACTGCCTGTCGGTTTGCGCCAAAAGAGGACGGCTTCGCGATCGCGTTTTCCAGCGTGAGGCAGTTGATGCAGCACTAAAACCAAATGTCCCTCTGCTAGCATTGCCCGTTGCTGCCCGGAACTTTTATGCCCGAATCGCTCTCGAATCGCTTCTGGAAGTTGCCAAGAACTCGGAAATTTCATCGCTCGCTTTTAAAACTCCTAATTTCTCCCTCTTCCCCTTTTTAATTTTTAATTTTCACCTCCTTCCCAATTTTTAATTTTTAATTTTTAATTCTCACCTAATTCTCACCTTCCGGCTGTCCTTTCATTCGCCAGCCTTTCCGCTCGACTTGACGGGCGCGCGCGATCGCGAGAGTATCGTCCTCGACATTTTTCGTAATCGTCGAACCAGCGGCAATCGTAACATCGCTACCAATGGTAATGGGCGCGACGAAGACGCTATTGGCTCCGGTTTTAGTGCGATCGCCGATAACCGTGGGATGCTTCTTATAACCGTCGTAGTTAGCGGTAATCGTCCCCGCACCGACATTGACGCGATCGCCGAGCGTTGCATTCCCCAAGTAAGATAAATGAGCGACTTTCGTTTCATTGCCCAAAGTCGTTCCTTTGAGTTCCACAAAATTACCGACGCGACAAGATTCCCCAACTTGCACCGCGTTGCGGAGGTGGGCGTAAGGGCCGACTTCTGTTCCCGCCGCGATCGTGCTATTGCGCGCCACAGAGTACAAAACCCTTACACCCTCACCAATCTGACAGTTTTCAATCAAACTTCCCGGCCCGATCCGACAGCCCGATGCAATCTCCGTATTTCCCCGTAAGTGAGTTTGCGGTTCGATAATCGTATCGGGCGCAATTTTAACGGTATCGTCAATCGTAATACTGCCGGGATCGATCAGCGTTACGCCCGCCGCCATCCAATCGTCCTTAGTCCGCATTTGCAAAATATCGTAAGCCGTGGCAAGTTGACGGCGATCGTTAATGCCCATAATCTCTTGATAGTCCTCGACATCGACCGCCATTACCGGATCGAGTTGGCTGAAAACATCGGTTAAATAATACTCGTTCTGGTCGTTATCTGCCGTCAAATCGGGCAGAATTGCTGCTAGTTTTTGCCAATTAAAACAATATACGCCCGCATTAATCCGATGATTGTGTTTTTGGGCATCCGTACAATCCCGGTCTTCGACAATATGTTGAACGCGATTATCGCCATCGCAAAAAACCCGCCCGTATCCTTGGGGATTGGGGAGATGGGCAGTCAGCAGCGTTGCCGCATTTTGATGAACGCTATGGACGTAAACTAACTTTTCTAAGGTCTCCGGGCGCAACAGAGGGACATCGCCGTTTAAAACCATCAAATCGCCTTCGTAATCCCGCAAAGCAGGCAGGAGTTGTTGGATGGCATGGCCTGTCCCCAGTTGTTCGGTCTGCTCGATGAATTCCAGGCTTTCCCAACCTTTCAAGGCTTCTTTGACTCTTTCTGCCCCATAGCCGACAATCGCCAAGTAGCGACTGGGTTCGAGGGGCTTGCACCCGAGGAGAACTCGTTCGAGCAGCGATCGCCCGCCGAGAGAATGTAAAACTTTAGGCAAGGACGATTTCATTCTCGTTCCGCGTCCAGCCGCTAGAATTGCTACCGCTACCATGACTTACCCTGCTGTCAATAGTTTCGACACTGGAGTATAGCGCGAATTCCGCCCTGGATCTCACTCAATCCATTCTCGAGGCAAACCAAAACGCACCGATAACCGTGCAAATAAACAGAAAGGTACAGAGGCGATCGACCCAATAATGCCAAAAGTGGGAATCAATGAAAGTCATAAGCTGCCCTTAAAACTGATAATTAACGCTGAAATAAAAACCGTCATCTTGAGCGTTAGTTCCGCGATCGGGCAAGCTTACTAAGGGAATGCCATAATCGAGGCGAATGCTAAGCCGTTCCAATGGTTGCCAAATTGCACCCGCTCCAATCCCGGCTAAAAAATGTCGTTCGGGTAGCGTATTGGGATTATCGCCAACATTCCACACCCAACCGAGATCGATAAAGGGAATGAAGATAAAGCGCGCCGCCCCTGCTTCATCGCGCTGTACGGTAATGCGATCTTCTAGGGAAAAACGAAAACCGTTATCGGCAGCCCGCGCATTTTGGCGGTAGCCGCGAAGGGACTGACCGCCGCCGATGACGAATTGCTGGGAGGGGAGTAGCCCGTCGTTGGCGAGTTGCAAATCGGCTGAAACAATCAGGAAATTATTTTCATTGAGAACTTGGACGCGCTGGGCTTGCAATAACCAACTTATAAACTGTCCGTCGGGAATGGGTTCTGTGTTTTGCGTGGCGTTGAATAACGCTGTCCCGAAACTGAATTGCGATCGCGCTGCCCACGCCCCCGTTACGTCCCGCAGAACGTAGTCCTGTCCGAACTTAAACACGCTCGTCGTACTGCGTCCTTCCGCATCCGGGCCGAAACCAAAGGGAGAAGGACCGGCAAAGGTAAAGGTTTGACCCGTTTGATAAGTAAATCCGGCGGAAAGGGCAAATTCTTCGCGCGGCGTTCTAATCAAGGGTTGGCGGTAACTAATCTCATACAATTGCGATTGACCGCTAATGTCAAAAATTTTACCAATCCCTTGAATGACGTTATTCCAGTTTACCGAAGTGCGCAGTTGCAGCGTACCGTTATAGGGGTTGAGCGGAATGCGATAGCCAAAATCGATAGTCCGAGAACCGCCCTGGAGCGTCGTTTTGAAGGATGCGTCGATCGTGTCGCCCCGCCCCAAAGGATTGCGATAGAGCGCATTAAGACTGAAGCGCTCCGAACCTACACTGGGAGGAGAGTAATTATCGATACTCGCACTACTGATGAAAGAATCGGCAGGAGTGACGCGCACGACTAAGATACTGCCGCCCGGTTTTTCGCCAGCGCGCAAACTGGCTTCGATATTACTGAGTAGGGGATCGGCTCGCAGCAGTCGCAACTGCGATTCTAAGTTGCTGGTATTAACGGGGGTAACGGAGCCAATGCTAACGCGATCGCGCACGTAATCGGCTAAACGATCTGCCCCTTCAACTTCGATCCTCTCAATGCTTCCTTCAATAACCTGAATTTCGATATTGCCACTCTCTAAAGAATTGCGATTGAGAATCGCCCTCGAGGTGATATAACCGCCATTTAAATAGCGTTCGGTTACTTTGTCGGCTAAGGCCTCGAGTTCTGAAACTGCGACGGTGCGATCGACTAATTTTTCGATCTCGGCCGCAAAATCCTCAGCCGTCAAAATCGTACTGCCAGCGATCGCGATCGTTTTAACGGATACGGTTTCCGACGCGGGGATCGGCGCGGGCTGCGGCGTGGGTGTTGGTTCGGGAGTCGGTGTAGGCTGCGGTTCGGGTTCCGGTTCTAAGGGTTGAGGTGGATTGGCATTCGGTTGCAGAAAGCGATCTTGGTTTGGAGTCGGAACTTGAGAAAGTTGGCGCGCAGGCGTAGTAACAGCAGCGAGGTTCCCAATTGGCCCTCGGGCGGTAACAATGCTTGTTGCCAACGAACTCTCCGGTGTGGAGACGGCAGCCAGTACCTTCACAGACAAGCCAAACGTACTGCTTGCGCTCGCCAAGAGCGCTCCGCAAAGCTTGAGGTTAAGGTTCGGGGGAAGCGGGAATCGGGTAACGATCTGATGGAGATCCACATTCAATAACTCCCAAATCGAGAAGATTGCTAGTTTCCTCAAACCTGACGATAGCCTCCCATAGAAATTTCCCCGCGATCGCGAACGTGAGTTCAAGGCAAACCCCGTTCGGCTTTCTCCACCGAACAGTTGCCGCAGCTTTCCTCAGCATACTCAACCGGCTATCGATTGGCAACCAAACGGCCATCGGATTTGGAGAATTTCCGAACATAGTTAGAGGAAAGCTTCTCAAAGCGTCCTCAAAATCTCTGTCAGGAACGAAATTGAATCTCTAGACAGGTTCTCAGTGCAAAAGGAGAAGCTCGATGATACACTGAAAGTGAAGTTAGAGCTAGAAAACTGTCTCTAATGCAGGGTCGGTTGGAAACCGCGATCGCCAACATTGACTCCTTGCAATTCTCAATTTTGCCTCTATCCCCCTAAACGCCACTCAACCGGTCGAAACGTTATGAGTCATCATGTTCTGGTCGTCGATGACAGTCCTTCCCAGCGCGAGATGATTGCAACCTTACTCAGAACGATTGGAATGCAAGTAACGGTTGCAGGCAATGGTGAAGAAGCCTTGGAATGTCTGAAATCCTTGCACCCGGACTTGGTGATTACGGATGTCGTCATGCCGAAAATGAACGGTTACGAGTTTTGTCGTAACTTAAAGAAAAATCCAGCGACCGAAAGCATTCCCGTCTTAATGTGTACGAGTAAAGGCGAAGAATTCGATCGCTACTGGGGTATGAAACAAGGAGCCGATGCCTATATCGCAAAGCCTTTTAAACCCAACGATCTCAATCAAGCCATCCAAAAATTATTGGCAGCCCCCTAGAATTTACGCCATTCTGGGGCTGCTGGACTCTGTATAATGCGTAATGCGTTATGCGTAATGCGTAATTCGTAATTCGTAATTCGTAATTCACCCCGTCACCCCATCACCCCGTCACCTCGTCACCCCGTCACCTCGTCACCCCATCACCCCGTCACCCCGTCACCTCGTCACCCCATCACCCCATCCCCTCGTCACCCCATCACCCCGTCCCCTCGTCACCCCGTCCCCTCGTCACCCCCTCACCCCCTCACCCCCTCACCCCGTCCTCCTCCTTCTTAATGTCTTTTTTAGGGAATCTTTACGGAGATCGGGCTACCCTGAAGGGTGAATTCAACCTCGCCTGGAAGTTAATCTGAAACTAAGGACATATATATGACCAAACGAACCTTTGGCGTAATCGGCTTAGCCGTGATGGGAGAAAACCTCGCCCTCAACGTAGAAAGTCGGGGTTTCCCTATCGCTGTCTACAACCGCACGACGACAGTAACGGAAGAATTCATGGCGACGCGGGCGAAAGGGAAGGATATCAAAGCTGCTTCCACCCTCGAGGAATTCGTACAAATTCTCGAACGTCCCCGCAAAATTCTGATTATGGTGAAAGCGGGTATCCCCGTTGATGCAGTCATCGACCAGTTAAAGCCCCTGCTCGAGGAAGGCGATACGATGATTGATGGCGGTAACTCTCTCTACGAAGACACCGAACGACGCACCCGCGAAATCGAATTAACCGGACTCGGTTTTGTTGGAATGGGCGTAAGCGGCGGCGAAGAAGGCGCGCTCAAGGGGCCGAGTTTGATGCCGGGAGGGACGCAAGCTTCTTACAATGACCTAGAACCGATTCTCACTAAAATTTCTGCCCAAGTCGATGATGGTCCCTGCGTTACTTACATCGGTCCGGGAGGCGCGGGACATTATGTGAAAATGGTTCACAACGGCATTGAGTACGGCGATATGCAGTTGATTGCCGAAGCTTACGATATTCTCAAAAATGTCGTCGGACTGAACAATCAGGAGTTACACGAAGTCTTTGCGGAGTGGAATGCTTCTCCCGAACTCAATTCGTTTTTGATTGAGATTACCGCCGATATTTTCCGGCGGGTGGATGAGGAAACCGGCGAACATATCGTCGATCTGATTCTCGATGCGGCCGGACAGAAAGGGACGGGACGCTGGACGGTACAAAGCGCGTTAGAGTTGGGCGTACCGATTCCGACGATGTATGCGGCGGTGAATGCTCGTATTATGTCTGCATACAAGGAAGAACGGGTTGCGGCTTCAGGGCAGTTGACCAAAGAAAAGGCGCACTTTGATATCGGCGATCGCGCTGAAATTATTGACAAAGTGCGCGCGGCGTTGTATTGCTCGAAAATGTGTTCTTACGCACAAGGCATGGCTCTGTTGAGCAAAGCCTCGCAAGCCTACAACTACAACTTAAATCTGGCTGAATGCGCCCGGATTTGGAAAGGCGGTTGCATTATTCGCGCCGGATTCCTCGATAAAATCAAGCACGCTTTTACCGAAGATCCGCAGCTTCCTAACCTCCTCCTGGCTCCGGAATTCAAGCAAACGATCCTCGATCGCCAAAGCGCTTGGCGGGAGGTCTTAGTTGCAGCGAGTGCTAACGGAATTGCCGTTCCTGCTTTTAGTTCTTCTCTCGACTATTTTGATAGCTACCGCCGCGCCCGCCTGCCGCAGAACTTGACCCAAGCGCAGCGCGATTACTTTGGCGCGCATACTTACGAACGCATCGACAAACCGCGCGGTGAATTCTTCCACGCGAATTGGATTGAAGAATAAGTGCGTTAAAGGTTAGATGATTGGATCCCGGTTTCTTCATGAAGCCGGGTTTTCTGTCTATTTTTTGCGCAACCCTTTGAGATAAACTCCAAAATAGAGCAAAGCCCACCCTCCGGCTAAAAGAAGGAGCATTGCGTAACTTTTAACGAAAAAATTCAACTCCATATCGGAAAATAAGCCAAATGTTCCGATTCCGAGGAGAACTAACAGGATGGTATAAGGGATTTTGGGATGGGGCGGGCGTTGCTGTATCATCAAATTTCGATCCTCCCTCGGCTTAGTTGAATTGGAAACAGTTAGAGTATAAGGAAAGAGCCGAGATCCCGCAGGGATCCGGGTAGCGGCACGCATCCGACCTTTACTTCCCAGCTTTTCTGCCTGACGATTTCGCTATGAAAGATAACTCCTCCGACCTCTCAACTTCAATGTCTTCTGCCATCCAGCGCGTCTCCGCCGACCTGAAGTGGGCGGGGAACGTCGGTTTCTGGGTGCAGTTGGTCTTAGGTGTCGTCTCCTTAGTGACTGTTTTATTCTCCGCGCCCAGTCTCTTGACGGCTCAAACCAAAACGACTCAAGGCGTAGGGTTTGGGGTGTTTTCGGCGGTCTTAGGGCTGATTATTCTTGCGATTGGCATTTACTTTTCCTTTCGCTACACGCTGATTGCGCGAATGCTACAATCGCCGAATCCCAGCGATCGCCCGAAAAAACTTGATACCCTGCAAGTCATTCGCATGGGATTAATGGTTAACTTAGTGGGGATGCTGCTCACGATTATTGGAGCCGAAGCCATTGTGGGCATTGTTCTGCTCAAGTCCTTAGCGATAGCACCCGGTGTGGTGGCAGCAGGCGATAGAAGGGAATTCGTAAACTCCATTGACTTGTTGGTGATTCAAGCGAACGCCAATACCATCGCCGCTCACTTTGCGGGAATTGTTACCTCGCTTTCGCTCCTGAACCGCATTACAAAATAAATGATGAGTGATAAGTTATGAGTGATGAATTGTGAAGGGTTGTGTAACAGTCAACTAATAGACTATTTAAGATAGTTATCAATTCTCAATTGTCAACGATCCATTAATAACTATTGTCCGTGTTAGACCTCAAACAAATTCGCGAAAATCCCGATTTTATCCAACAACAACTCGATCGCCGCAGTCCTGGGGAATATGACCTCCAGCCTATTTTAGAACGCGATCGCGCTCAGCGAGAACTCGAATCAAATCGCAGCCAATTGCAAGCCCGCAGCAACGAAATTGGCAAGCTCGTCGGTCAAAAAATCAAAAGCGGTAGCCCTCCGGACGGGGCTGAAGTTCAAGCTCTCAAAGCCGAAGGAAATGAGTTAAAAGCACAGCTTGCTAACTTAGAACCGACCGAGAAAGCGCTCAAGGGCGAGATTGAAAGCTTGTTGTTACAATTGCCGAATTTGCCGAGCGCTTCTACCCCCGACGGCAAAAGCGAGGCTGAAAATGTGGAAGTCAAACGCTGGGGCGATGAATATATTCCGGATAATTCCCAGATTCTTCCCCATTGGGAAATCGGAGAAAAGTTAGGAATTGTTGATTTTAAGCGATCGGTTAAAGTTGCCCAAAGTCGCTTTGTAACTTTAATGGGTGCTGGGGCAGCCTTAGAAAGAGCGCTGATTAATTTCATGCTCGATCGCCAAATTACAGCAGGCTATACAGAAATGTTGCCCCCCATTTTAATTAATAGCCAATCGCTGACGGGAACCGGGCAGTTACCAAAATTTGCCGAAGAAAGTTTTAAATGCGCTGAGGATGATTTGTGGTTAACGCCCACCGCTGAAGTGCCGCTTACAAACTTATATCGCGATGAAATTATCGATTCCGAAGAACTGCCCATCCATCACTGCGCCTATACGCCCTGTTTTCGGCGCGAAGCAGGAAGCTACGGCAAAGATACGCGCGGTTTAATTCGGTTGCACCAATTCAATAAGGTCGAACTCGTTAAAATCGTTCATCCCGATACTTCTGAGGACGAACATCAAAAAATGCTCGCCGATGCCGCAGCGATTTTAGAAGCGCTGAAACTGCCCTATCGCATTATCGAACTGTGTACGGGCGATTTGGGGTTCAGTGCGGCGAAATGCTACGACATTGAAGTTTGGCTGCCTTCTTCGGGGCAGTATCGCGAAATTTCTAGCTGTTCCAATTGCTGGGATTTCCAAGCGCGGCGGGCGAGTATTCGCTTTAAGGAAGCCGGGAAAAAAGGGACGCAATTTGTCCACACCCTTAATGGTTCTGGGCTGGCAGTCGGACGCACGATGTCGGCGATTTTGGAAAATTACCAGCAACCGAACGGCAGCGTTAAAATTCCGGAAGTGCTGCAACCGTATTTGGGGCGCGAGGCGCTGTAGTAATTGACAATGGATAATGGATAATTGATAACGGGGTGCAGCTAATTGATAATGGACAATTGATAACGGAGTTGAACTAATTGACAATGGATAAGAGGGGATGGCACTGCAATAAAAGTTGAGAAATCGCCTGTAGAGACGTTGTATACAACGTCTCTACAGATCATTTCGTAGGGTGGGCAGCGCCCACCAGCCTTAAGTCAGTGCCATTCGATGTGAATCGAGTTTTAGGAAAAGAGCTATCTCTGGCGATCGCTCGCTAAAATACTTAAGCAGTATGTAGTCGTTCGCAGAGAAAGAGGAGCGTCATGGTCAGTTTAGCTTGGGTTGAGGAAACGATTAAGGGTAAGCTTCCCGATGCTCGCGTGCAAGTTATCGATTTAACTGGAGGCGGCGACCATCTCGAAGCAACCGTGATTTCTGCCGAATTTGAAGGCAAAACTCGAGTCAAACAACATCAAATGGTATACGGCGCGCTGCAAGAGGCAATGTCTTCAGAGGCGATTCACGCTTTAGCGCTGAAAACCTATACCCCTGAAGCTTGGAACAAAGCGGGACAACGGTAAGGGAATTCAAAAGTCTTAATACAAAATCAGCCATCTTGGAAGATTTATTCCCAGCAGAAAACAGTCAAACTCACGCATTCAAAAATCAAAAAACCATGACACCTGAAGTTAAAGAACGTATCGATAATCTGGTCAACAGCAATAAAATTCTTGTTTTCATGAAAGGGAGCAAGTTGATGCCGCAGTGCGGTTTCTCGAATAATGTCGTGCAAATTTTAAGCGTCCTTGGCGTTCCCTTTGAAACCGTTGATGTTTTGGCGGATGCTGAAATTCGCCAAGGCATTAAGGAGTATTCTAATTGGCCGACAATTCCTCAGATTTATATTGACGGCGAATTTGTGGGCGGCTCGGATATCGCGATTGAACTTTATAACAGCGGCGAATTGCAGCAAATGGTCGAGGTGGCTTTGGCTTCTTAGAAGTTTTATGAAGTTTTTAGAACTTTAGAGAACGTCAAGATTAAAATTGTTCGGGAGGGACATTCTACGGAACGTCCCTCCCGACTTTTGAGGTTACATCTACAGGAAAGTAAGTTTTGGATGTTTTAAGGCAGACTGGAAGCAACAACCAGTCTATCGAGGTTGGAGATTAAATTGCTAATAATAATCAGCTTCGGGTTGAACTTGGGGGAAGGCTAATTCAAAGTTGGAAGGGTCTCTAAGGAAGCGGAAGACTTCTTCCTCGAGACGGTGAATGAGGTAGGGTTCGAGGGCGTTACTATGGCGAAGACCTGCCAGATAGCCATCTAAGTACAATTGGAGTTCGCTATAACGATTGCCCCTTCCCCACAACTCGACCAGGGCATCGGTCAACCTTTGGTAGTAGCGGATCGAATGCGTTTCGGTAAGCATAATTTCCACCTGCGTGCTAAGGGACGTTGTTTTTTTGAACGAATCGGGAATGCGGCTCGAGTTGGATGTTCTGGAGTCAGCATTTCCCTCTTCTACTTTTGAGTGTAGCTTGTAGAAATGCAACCTATCGCAATTTTACCCCTTTTGAGGTAGCACGCCGGTCTAGTTATTGCGTTTTGGCGCAATTTATGCTGTTTTTGAGGATAAATTATTATTCCCTGACGAATACTCTTTCAGGCAGAGCTAAGATTAGCAGGAGGGCGTTATCCACTTATTCTCGCACGAAGACTAAGGGTAATAACGCAATTAAACGCAGGACGGCGGAGAGCGCAAATAAACCGGCAAAACCGCCTAAAATGTGGCTTTCCGCGAGAAAGCCTCCGACCGTCGTACCGAGGGCGCTACAGAGTCCGGCGGTTGCCCCCGCGATCGCGAAATAACTCGAAGGTTGGGGCGAGGCAGCCAGCGCCATTTGCAAGTTATTGTTGCATAAGTCCATCGCCGACCAAGTTGCACCTAGAGCGATATAGAGTGCGGGAAATCCCAGCCAAATACAGAGGGGATTGTTGCCCGTTCCAATCCACAACAGCGGGAGTAGCGCAACGGCAATTCCCGCACAAAGTAGAATGGGACGACTGCCGATGCGATCGGCGAGTTTGCCCCAGCGCATCAACATCACTAAATTTGCTCCTGCCATCAAGCTGCCATAGAGCGTAACTTGACTCAGTTCTAGTCCCACTTCTTTTAAGAGATAGATACTGAAAAACGGCCCGCTCAAATTCAGCGCGAACATTAATAGGCCGTAGTACAGGATAAATTTGAGGAAATTGACATCTTTAAAGCACTGGAAGAATAAATTGGGCTGTTTTGAGTCGGAATCGGGGGCTAGCTCTGCGGTGGCGGCTTGGGGGTTAAAATCGACTTTAAAGGCTTGACAAATTAGGCTCAACAACCCCGCAATGATGGCAAAGGTTAATACAAAGCTGTAGCCCTGGAGGGAACCGCCGCCCCAGTGGGAGATGAAAAATCCTAGGAGGGGCAAACCGAGTAAATCCGAGAGGCTGGCGGCGCTGTTGCGAAAGCCGAAATAGCGCCCGCGCAAGCGTCGGGGGACGATCGCCATCATCCAACTCACCCAAGATGCACCGCCGAGTGCACCGAAGGCGTTGGTGACGAGGGCAAGCATAACGGTCCAATGGATGAGGGGAGAGGCGGCGTTCGTTGAGAAGTCGGCGAAAATCAGACCGACGACTAAGGTCAGCCAAAGCAGACGCGAAGGAAGGAATAAACCCAGGATATAGTTACGGCGGCTGGTGGCGCGATCGGCGAGGTAAGCGCCCACAGGTTGCAGGAAATTGGCAATCATCGGACTGGCGGCAAGCAAGCCGATTTCGATGTTCGTCGCGCCGAGATCGAGCAGAAAGTTGCTCAGCAAGACTCCTGAAGTCGCACCGGAAAAGAGCGTTGAGAGAACGCCATCGAGGGTGGAGGCTTTGAGGGAGGTGCGAATAGCAGCTTTGGTGGGTTTGTCTGTCGGTGCGATCGCGCTCTGGCTGATGACCTCTAGAATCGGTTTAAAGCGGGCGGATAGAGCGGAGAACGGCGGGCGAGGCAGAGAGGGGGTTTTTAACATTGGTTAAGGAAGCGCGATCCGCACGACAGATCGCAAAAAAGGAATCCGCGCAATAAAATGCAACTATTTGTACAGTTTTATAACAAAATTACATTTATTGAAACTAGACTTTACTAAGCTTGATGGAGGTGTCCCCGATCGCCGCTAGGGAGATAACCGAATCTTGCAAGATTAGAACGCGACTTGTTGTGGGAACAGTCTGTCAGCGACAATGGGGATAAGCGCGATCCCCATAGGGTTTATCTCGCCGACTGGCTAGTTTTCGCTGCCCCCCCGCGATCGAGTTGTAATGAAAGGAATATCTTTAATTCGGGCAATTTTTGTGCTGCTGCTTGTCTTTCTTACAGCTTGCGGTTCCACAGATTCAGCAACAGTTGTTAAGTTGAGTGGTTGGCAAAGCAGTCCTGCCGAAAAACAATTGCTCGAAGGGGTACTCAGAGATTTTGAAGCAACCCATCCCAGCATTAAGGTTAAATTCGAGGTCATTACCGACCAGTACATGGACGCGATTAAAACGCGCTTGATTGGGGATGCGGCTCCCGACCTCTTTTATCTCGATGCCCTAGAAGCGCCGTTATTGATGCGCAGCGCCGTACTCGAACCCCTCGATCCTTATATCCGTCCTGAAGATGAGGTAGCGGACTTTGAACCGGCGTTTTTGAAAGCCTTTCAGAATGGCGGCAAAACTTATGGCTTACCGAAAGATTTTTCCACCTTAGCGCTATTTTATAACCGAGACTTGTTTGCGCAAGCCGCGATCTCCGATCCGCCGAAAACCTGGGAACAATTCATCGCCGACGCACAAAAACTGACGCGCGATCCCAACAACGACGGCAGACCCGAACAATACGGCTTTGGTCTTATCCCCGAACTCGCCCGCAACTCCTTTTTATTGAAAGCCCTCGGACGCGACTTGACCAATCGACAAGGATATGCAATATTCGCCCATCGCCGCAGTCTCAAAGGACTGCAATCCCTCGTCGATTTATATCGCGGAACCCCCAACGGAAAGCACTCAATAACGCGCGCCGCCGCCGTTCCCTCCGATGTTGGAGCGAGTTCCGGCAGCGAAATGCTCGGACAAGGCAAAACCGCAATGGTTATCGAAGGCAGTTGGGCGATTCCCTACTTTAAAGAAACCTTTCCTAAGCTGCAATTTGCCACCGCAGAAATTCCCACTCCCGGACGCAAACCTGGAACGATGGCTTATACCGTTGCTTACGTTATGAATAAGCAATCGAAACACAAACAAGCCGCTTGGGAAGTTTTAGCTTACTTAACCGGAAAAGAAGGCATGGAAGCTTGGGCAAAAGGCGGACTCGTTCTCCCCGCCCGCCGTTCCGTTCTTACTCGCCTCGGTTACGATACCAATCCCCTTTACGCTCCCTTCGTTGCTGGTGCAAAATATGCCACCATTTGGCAAGGTGGAGAAACGTTATCGATTATTAATACTCATTTTAACAATCAGTTTTTAAGCGCGCTGTTGGGCGAACAATCGTTGCAACAAGCCATGCAAAAAGCCCAAGATTCAGCCAACCGAGAAATCAAAACATCAAACTACTGATTGCTAGCCGTGCTTGTCAAAATCAAGAAATCGACAAAACTGCAAGAAACTCTGTCGGGTTATTTATTTGTAGCTCCCGCAGTCCTTATTCTCGCAACTTTTACTTTTGCCCCCATTCTCTATTCGATCTTTCTTTCCTTCCATAAAGTTCGGATTCTCGGAGAAATTCAGTATCGCTTCGTTGAATTCAAAAACTTTGCTCGAATTTGGAGCGACGAGCGATTCTGGATTGCGCTCAAAAATACCGCAGAATACGTCCTTTTAGTCGTACCGATTCAAACGGCACTCGCTCTAGTTTTAGCTGCATTGCTCAACGCTAAAATTAAGGGCCGCAAACTTTTTAGAGTCCTGCTCTTTCTCCCGACAGTTACTTCTTCTGCCGTTCTCGTTCTCATCTTTATTTGGATTTATAATAGTAATGGATTACTCAATAACTTTTTGGCATTTCTCCACTTACCAACTTACAATTGGTTAGGCGACCCGAATGTCGCACTGAAGTCGATCGCAATTATGAATATCTGGTCAACCGCACCCTTTTTTATGGTCATTTATTTAGCAGCGTTGCAAGATATTCCCGAATCGCTTTACGAAGCCGCAAGACTCGATGGGGCAAGCGCGATCGACCAGTTTTTTACGATTACTTTACCGCTGCTTCGTCCCGTAACTTTATTTGCGGTTGTTGTCGGCATTATCGGTACTTTTCAACTGTTCGACCAATCTTACATTTTTTCCGGCGGATCGGGCGGTCCCAATAATTCAACGCTTACGCTCGTTCTGTTGATTTACCAATATGCCTTTAAAAATTTAGAAATGGGCTATGCTTCCGCGCTAGCTTTAATTCTCGCCTTGGTCATTCTCATTTCAACTTTAATTCAGCGCCGCTTCTTCCAGACCGAGAAACTTTAGTCTTATCCTGTGTCTCCCGCTTTTTCTCCCGAACTATGTACAATCCTACACAAACCGAAAATCGCTTGAAAATTCTACTCTACGCGATTTTAATCCTTTATTCGATTGTCACCTTTATTCCCTTTGCTTGGGCTTTATCTGCCTCCTTCAAACCCCTCGATGAAATCGTGAGAGGCGGGTTAAACTTTATTCCCCAACACTTCACTTGGGATAACTATCAAAAGATTTTTACAACCTCTCCCCTGTTCGGACGCTGGTTGTTGAATAGTGCGTTTGTTGCTGTTTGCGTGATGGGACTCAATCTCATTTTTAATTCGATGGCAGGTTATGCCCTAGCGCGCATTAAGTTTCCGGGAAATGCTCTATTATTTAGCTTAGTGTTGGCTGTCTTGATGATTCCCGGACAAGTCACGCTCATCCCTAGCTTTTTGATTCTGAAAAAACTCGGTTGGCTCAATACTTACCAAGGGCTAATTGTTCCGACAGGAATTAATGCTACGTTTATTTTTATGATGCGACAGTTTTTCCTGAGTTTTCCCCAAGAATTGGAAGAGGCCGCAGCATTAGATGGTTTGGGGCGCTGGGAAACGTTTTGGAAAATTGTGATGCCGCTGGCGAAACCAGCACTCGCGGCGCAAGCGATTTTTGTATTTATGAGCGCGTGGAATAGTTTTCTGATGCCGTTGATGATTTTATCGGAACCGGAAATGTTTACCCTGCCACTCGGTTTGAATACCTTTAAGGGGCAGTATATTAGCTACTGGAATTACATTATGGCGGCATCAATGGTCTTTACCCTGCCGGCATTAGGAGTTTATGCGTTTTTTAATCGCTATTTCATTTCGGGCGTGACTTTTACGGGAACGAAGGGATAAGTTTAATTAAAAATTAAAAATTAAAAATTTCAAGCTGAAAATCAGACTGACGGGCGCGGGAAGCATTTCGCCGCGAAAGTCGAGGAGTTGAACTAAGATGAGGTAGCCAAGGGCGAGGGCGATTGAAATAACGCCTGTGAGGATAGCAACAATTTTTCCGCGTTCCATATCAAGATTTCTACCAATAGGTTTAGGTCTGAAAGATTTGCAAGCTTGATTGAGGTGGGCTGCTTTACTCAGCTTAGCGTATCGGAAAACATCGCGATTTTCTGGTTCTACAGCCTAAAGTCGTCTAAAATTTTGGGTAGGGGTTGCCCCGATCTTGAAAACAAGTGTGACATATCCGCACTAGAGCATCTGCTATGCTTTATTGTGCTGTTATCTATCTATTTTTCTGAGTTCCGCGAACAGTGTGTGTTTCATTAGTGAGGAGATGCAGAAATCATGAAAAAAGTCAAGGGTAGCAAATTTGTATCATTGTTAACTGTTAGTGCGATCGCTAGTTCTAGTGTAGCGATTCCGGCGGCGATGGCGCTGGAAAATGCACCGGCTACCGCATCGGCGGCAGAAAGCGTACAGTTAGCCCAAGGATTAGTCGGTCAGTGCCGCGCTGTGAAGCGTTCGGTCTTTATTTATTCCGAGCGTTCGACCACCTCTCAACGAGTCCGAGCGCTGGCTGCCAACGAACAGGTTACGTTAGCCGATAACGGCGGCGGCGGCTGGATTGCCATTAGCGCGCCCGCGGCCGGTTTCGTGCAAACGGCAGAACTGAAAGGATGTACCGGACAGCCGCAGCCTCCCCAACCGCCGGTGAGTATGTGCCGCCAGGTTATTACAGATCTGAACGTTCGCGATAACCCGAATACCAGCGCTCGCGTCATCCGTTTGATGCGCGCGGGGCAACAAGTGACGCTGAAGAGCGCTCAAGAAGTTACGGCTGCTGACGGTCGCATTTGGGCGGAAATTACCGGCCCGGTTGCGGGTTGGATTTCGACTCGTCCGAATGCCTCTAGTACGAGCAATCTCGTTAACTGCTCGGGCAATCCCATGCCGCCGATGCCGCCGCAACCGCCGTCGCCGCCGTCTTCCAAGTCGTGTAAAATCGCTTTCCCGCAAGGTCTGCGCCTTTGGAATTCGCCCACCGGCGCGGTGATTGGCGGAATTCCCTTTAACCGCGATATTACGCTGACGGGTCAACGTCAAGTTATCGGCGATCGCGTTTGGGTGGAAATTTCTGCTCCTACGCGCGCTTGGATTTCCAGCGGTTTTGTGGGAACGGAACGGAATATTGCCTGCCCGTAATCGAACGATAAAGTTCTACGGTTTTAGTGCTTAAATCGGAGGGAGAAGGTCAATGAATGCAGCCTTCTCCCTCTACATCTTAAAGTCGGCCTGCACTCTCAGAAGAAAATGCCAGAGGCGTTCTCATCCCATTAAGGCGACCACTTCAAAACGGCGGCATCAATCCCCTGTTCTCGTCGAATCTTACTATCTTTCTCAAACCACTCAACAATCTGTTGCGGCGTTAGCTCCTCAATGGAAACTTGACAGTCTTCTGCAATTAACTTCAACACGCGCAGCGAAGAAATGGTTAGACGAGTTAAAAACTTTTCTGGCGATGAAAGCAAGGCTTTATCGACATCGGCAGACTCTTCTGTTGTTAAAAACTGAATTTCCGACATATTTTAATTATTAACCTATCTCTCTTCATGATTGGCCGCTTTAACAATCGAATATCCGCAGCGATGTTCGCCGCCGTTAATCCAATGCGTGCGCTTTACAATGCAATCCGGCAGCACGGCAGCAAACATTTCTAATTCGTGTCCGCAAACGCTAGGGAATGATTCGGCAACCTCAGAAATTGCACAGTTATGTTCGGAAAAGATGTACTGTTCTGTTCCCGGTTCGACTTCAGCAGAAAGCAACTCAGTCATATATCCTTCTTCTTGGCGCAACTGAAGCAAATTTAGCACTCGTTGCTTTAGCGTACCTTGACCGATGCGATCGCGGTACTCCTGCGCCTTGCGTTCCCACTGCTTCCGTAATACCACGCTCACCTGTTCCTCCCCCACCGTCTCCACCAACGTATCGAGGAAAGATACCGTAAATTCGCTGTAGCGATGGGGGAAGCGATCGCGCCCTTTCCGGCTAAGATTGTACAGGTATTGAGGACGGCCCATCCCACCCTGCACCGCAGAATGTTCGATGAGTCCCTCCTCCTCCAAATCCTTCAGGTGTCGTCGCGTCGCCTGCGGACTGATGCCCAGCGCTTCTGCTAAATCCTGTGCCGTTGCGCTAGCCTGCTTGAGCAAATACTGGAGAATATCCTGCTTAGTAGAAGCGTGTGAAATCGTTGTCATCGTTCCTCAGCCCGAACGCCGTTAAAGCGAGTTTCCAAAAAATTTTCTTTAACTTTGACAACACCGTTGTTGTTAATGTAGCCTACAATAAGGACTTAAACAATAACCGTGTTGTTTAAAAAGCTACCTTCTATAGTAGCCTAAAGTCCGAACCGCCATTGCAGTTCCCCTGCAATTGCAGCAAAAAGCCCGCCCAATCCCGGCTTCTCCTAACCCAGAGCAGAAGAACACTCAACCATCCATGAGCGCCTCAACCGTCAAAACCCTCGTCAACCAACCCTATAAATACGGTTTCATCACCGACATTGAAAAAGAGACCGTCCCGCGCGGTTTAAACGAAGACATTATCCGCACCATCTCCGCCAAAAAGAACGAACCCGAATTCATGCTCGAGTTCCGCCTGCGAGCCTATCATCAATGGCTGAAGATGGTCGAACCCACCTGGCCTCACGTTAATTATCCCGCGATCGACTACCAAAACATCATCTACTACTCTGCCCCCAAACAGAAAAAAGAAAAACTCGGCAGCTTAGACGAAGTTGACCCCACCCTCCTCGAAACCTTCGAGAAACTCGGCATTCCCCTCTCCGAACAAAAACGCCTCGGTAACGTCGCCGTCGATGCCATCTTCGATAGCGTCTCCATCGCCACCACCTTCAAAGAAAAACTCGCCGAAAGCGGCGTAATTTTCTGCTCGATTTCCGAAGCACTCCAAGAACATCCCGAACTCGTCCAAAAATACCTCGGTTCCGTCGTTCCCACCGCCGACAACTACTTCGCCGCCCTCAACGCCGCCGTCTTTAGCGACGGTTCCTTCGTCTTCATCCCCAAAGGCGTAGAATGTCCGATGGAACTCTCCACCTACTTCCGCATCAACGACGGCGACACCGGACAGTTCGAGCGCACCCTCATCGTCGCTGAAGAAGGCGCATCCGTCAGCTACCTCGAAGGTTGCACCGCCCCCATGTACGACAGCAACCAACTCCACGCCGCCGTCGTCGAACTCGTCGCCCTCGACAACGCCAACATCAAATATTCCACCGTCCAAAACTGGTACGCAGGCGATGCAGAAGGCAAAGGCGGTATCTACAACTTCGTTACCAAACGCGGACTCTGTAAAGGCGTTAACTCCAAAATTTCTTGGACGCAAGTCGAAACGGGTTCTGCGATTACTTGGAAATATCCCAGTTGCGTCCTCGTCGGCGACAACTCCGTCGGCGAATTTTACTCCATTGCCCTCACCAACAACAAACAGCAAGCCGATACCGGCACCAAAATGGTTCATATTGGGCGCAATACTCGCAGCCGAATTATTTCTAAAGGGATTTCTGCGGGCGGTTCTAAAAATAGCTATCGCGGCTTAGTGAAAATGGGACCTAAAGCTAAAGGTGCGCGCAACTATTCCCAATGCGACTCGATGTTAATTGGAGATAATGCCGAAGCCAATACCTTTCCTTACATTCAAGTCGAAAATCAAACGGCTAAAGTCGAACACGAAGCCTCGACTTCTAAAATTGGAGAAGACCAACTGTTTTATTTCGCTCAACGCGGGATTTCTTCGGAAGATGCGATTTCGATGCTAATCAGCGGCTTCTGTAAAGATGTCTTCAACGAACTGCCGATGGAATTTGCTGCCGAAGCCGACAAACTCTTGAGTTTGAAACTCGAAGGAACGGTGGGATAATTGATAATGGACAATTGATAATGGATAATGGATAATTCTGAAACTCAATTGAGGAGAGTAAGCGCTGTTTAGGCGACTACCCGCTTCCATTCCCTCAAAAACCTTGGGTGTCCTTTATCTCCTTGTTGATAATTGACAATTGATAATTCCGGAACTCAATGGAGTAGAGCGCGCTGTTTAGGCGACTACCCGCTTCCATTCCCTCAAAAACCCTTAGTGTCTTTGTCGATAATTGACAATTAATAATTCCGGAACACAGTTTATCCGACTCCACAACAAAACGATGATTCAAGAAAATAGCGAAACCATTTTATCCGTCCGGAACTTAACCGCCAACGTCGAAGGAACGCCCATCCTCAAAGGCGTAAACTTAGAAGTTAAAGCCGGTGAAATTCATGCCATTATGGGGCGCAACGGCTCCGGAAAAAGTACCTTCTCGAAAGTGTTAGCCGGACACCCCGACTACGAAATCACCGGCGGCGAAATTATCTTTCACGGCGAAAATATTTTAGAACTCGAACCGGAAGAACGCGCCCTCAAAGGCATCTTCCTTGCTTTTCAATATCCCCTAGAAATTCCCGGCGTGAGTAACGTCGATTTCTTGCGCGTTGCTTATAATGCCCGCCGCAAACATCAAGGTTTAGAAGAACTCGATGTCTTCGACTTTGAAGAATTAGTTGAAGAACGGCTCGATGTCGTTAGAATGGATCCGAGCTTCCTCAGCCGCAGCGTTAATGAAGGATTTTCTGGCGGCGAAAAGAAGCGGAATGAAATCTTACAAATGGCGCTATTGGAACCGAGCTTAGCGGTTTTAGATGAAACCGATTCCGGGTTGGATATTGACGCGCTGAAAATTGTAGCAAATGGCGTAAATCAGTTGGCAACGTCGGAGAATGCAACCGTGATGATTACCCACTATCAACGCTTGCTCGATTATGTCAAACCCGATTTCGTTCACGTCATGCAAGAGGGACGCATTATTACCAGCGGCGGCAAAGAATTAGCTTTAGAATTGGAATCGAGAGGATACGATTTTCTGGACGAATCTTTTGCGGAGGCGAGCGCATCATGACTATCGAAGTATCGGAAAACCCGACGCTGAATGCGGAACGCCCTGGCGATGAGTATTTAAAGGCGTTGTTGCGACAGAGTGAAGGGACTAAAGTAAAGGCGCGCGCAGAAATTGTGGGCTGGTTGCAAGAGTTGCGCCAGCGTTCTGCCTACAATGTCGTCCAACAGCGAATGCCAAATCGACAGGATGAGGAGTGGCGCTTTACGGATTTGTCGGGATTGTTGGCGGTAGATTTTACGGCGGCAGAAGCAGTCTCGGTTAGCAAAAATGATATCGCTCCGTTTGTTATTCCAGAAGCAGAACGCAGTCACCTGGTTTTTATTAATGGCATTTACGACCCGGAACTTTCAGATATTTCGGCTTTACCGGAAGGGGTATTTGTCGGAAATTTAGCCGAACTTCCCCTCGATAAGAGTTACAGCGCGATTGAATATGTTGCCAGTCATAAGCTTTGTGAAGGCGATGTATTTTCGACGTTGAATATGGCAGGTTTTCCCGATGTAGGGATTGTTTGGGCGCAGCAGGGCGTTCGCTTAGAAGTTCCGATTCATCTGCTCTTTTTAACAGCGACGACAGAACAACCTATTCTTTGCCATCCTCGCGTTTTAGTAGTATTGGAACCGGGCGCGAGTTTATCGCTGGTGGAACAGTATGGTTCGATTACAGCGAATTGTCCGGCGCTATCCCATCATGCTTATTTTACGAATTCAGTTGCAGAAATTTTTCTCGGGGAGAAAGCGAGTATCAATCATACGCGCTATCAACAAGAAGCTGCCGATAGCTTTCATATCGGTACGAGTGTGATTTGTCAGGAACGCGAGAGTAGATATACTGTCAATGCGATTAGTGTGGGCGCGCAATTGTCGCGGCACAATTTGGAAATCCGGCAGTTAGGGGAAGCGACGGAGACTTATTTAAATGGGTTAAGCGCGATCGCGGGCAGCCAAATCGCCGATACTCATAGTAACCTACACCTCGCCCATCCCCACGGCGTTGCCGACCAACTCCATAAATGTATTGCCGACGACAGCGCCCGCATTATTTTTAATGGGAAAGTTTTCGTTCCTAAAGCCGCGCAAAATACTAACGCCGCCCAACTCAATCGCAATTTATTGCTATCGCCGAAAGCGCGCGTCGATACCAAACCGGAATTACAAATTACTGCCGATAACGTTAAGTGTACTCACGGTGCAACGGTGAGCCAAATTGATGCTGAAGAACTGTTTTATTTACAGAGTCGCGGTATTAATTCGGATAGCGCGCGCGAATTACTTTTAGATGCGTTTGCCGGAGAAATTTTGGAGCGTATTCCCCTCGAATCGATGCGGCAGCATTTAGGGCAATGCGTTGCTTGTCGAAGTTAGCTGAATTCGAGCGACAAAGGTTTATGATTTGGGATTTCCCATCTGAAAATTGCAAGCCGCCAGCGGTCTTTAATTCTTAACACATCACAATGGAAATGAGCGACAATAACGCCGATATAACCTCCGATAAAATTGCTGAAACGCAATATCCCATTGATGACTTACTGAGCCATCGTTGGAGTCCTTTAGCCTTCGACAATCGCCCCGTCGAAACTGATAAGCTCTACAGCATTTTAGAAGCAGCAAGATGGGCAGCTTCTTGCTTTAACGAGCAACCTTGGAGTTATATCGTTGCTACCTCAGATAACGAAACTGAATTTCAACGCTTGCTCGATTGTTTGGTTCCGGCAAACCAGGAATGGGCGAAGAATGCTCCCGTTTTAATGATTTCAGTCGCCAAATTAAATTTTGAGCGGAATGGTAATGAAAACCGCCATGCGTTTCATGACGTTGGTGCAGCTTCAGCTAACTTAGCCATTCAAGCAATGGCCCTCGGCTTATTTGTTCATCAAATGGGCGGATTCGACATCGATAAAGCCAGAGAAACTTATAACATTCCTTCCGGTTACGAAGCCGTTGCCGCGATCGCGGTAGGATATTTAGGAGAGTCAGAAAGTCTCTCAGAAAAACTTCAACAACGAGAAGCCGCTCCTCGCACTCGCAAACCTTTAGAACAATTTGTTTTTTCGCAGGATTGGGGACAATCTCTTCAATTAAAGTGAAGGCATCGTCATTCAATCAAAAGACGTGCGTAGCAATGCTAGCTTCCTACAGAATTAAACGCTGAGTCTCTTCGCGTCGGCAGTCTGAAGTTATCGAAAAAATTTCCCTATTTAACAATTCCCTAAAATGACCGCTCTTACCCGAGAAAAAAGTTTAGCCGATCGCGTCCGCGCTGATTTCCCCATTTTAGCTCAAGAAATCCACGGCAAACCCTTAATCTATTTAGATAGTGCTGCGACTTCTCAAAAACCGCTAGTCGTTCTCGATAAATTACGGAATTACTACGAACGAGATAATGCCAACGTTCATCGCGGCGCGCATACTTTGAGCGTGAGAGCGACGGAAGGATACGAAGGCGCGCGAGATAAGGTTGCTACTTTTATCAATGCGGCTTCGCGCAATGAAATCGTCTTTACGCGCAATGCCTCGGAAGCTATTAACTTAGTGGCTTATAGTTGGGCGCGCAATAGCTTAAAAGCGGGCGATGAAATTATCCTGTCGGTGATGGAACATCACAGCAATCTCATCCCGTGGCAAATGATTGCTAAAGAAACGGGAGCGCAAATCAAGCACGTTCGCTTAAGCAGCGAAGAAGGATTCGACTTCGAGCATTATCAATCCCTACTTTCGGATAAAACGAAGTTAGTTTCCGTCGTTCATATTTCTAACACTCTGGGCTGTATCAATCCCGTTGAAGAGATTATCGCTGAAGCCCATCGCTACGGTGCAAAAGTGTTAATCGATGCTTGCCAAAGCGCGCCCCATTTTCCCCTTGACGTGCAAGCAATGGATTGCGATTGGTTAGTCGCTTCAGGGCATAAAATGTGCGCGCCCAGCGGGATAGGTTTTCTGTATGGGAAGTTGGAACACCTCGAAGCAATGCCCCCATTTTTGGGCGGCGGCGAAATGATTGATGAGGTTTTTTTAGACCATTTCACTTATGCCGAACTTCCCCATAAATTTGAGGCAGGAACGCCAGCCATTGCAGAGGCTATTGCGTTAGGAGAGGCAGTCGATTATTTAATGAAGATTGGTATGGATAATCTTCATGCTTACGAAGAAGAACTAACCGCCCATTTGTTCGCAAAACTCGCTAAAATTCCTAACCTAAGAATTTACGGCCCGAAACCGACGGTTAAAGGCAAAGGAAGGGCAGCACTGGCAGCGTTTAATGCGGAAGGATTAGACTCTAGCGACGTTGCAACGCTCTTGGATAACGAAGGAATTGCGATTCGTTCCGGACACCACTGCACGCAACCTTTGCATCGCATTTTAGGCGCTTCTGGAAGCGCGCGCGCGAGCTTATATTTTTACAATACAACCGCAGAAATCGATCGCTTCGTTGCCGCTTTGCAAGAAACCATCGATTTCTTTACCACAAATCTGGAATAAAGTCAAGTTAATTGCTTTAATCCCAGAGCGTACCGCCCAGCATCCGCCAAGTCGCCGCCCCGACAATGCCATCGGCGGTGAGGTTGTATTGAGTCTGAAATTTTTTGACGGCTGCCTCGGTTTTGTTATCGAAGCTGCCGGTGCGATCGCTCGGTTGGAGATGGCTTCCTGCTATTAAAATATTCTGGAGCAAGCGCACGGCTCCACCGCTCGCCCCTTTCCGCAGAGTGGGAAGCTCTACGGTTGTCGCTGGCGCGGCAGCGGGGGCAGCTTGGGGGGTAGGGCTGGTGGGGTATTGCGCGCGTGCCGGAAGACCGGCTAGCATCGAAATCGAGCAGGTGAGAATGGCGGCAGTACAGATAATTCTCTTATTCATGGTTCGGTGCAAATTCTAAGTGTAATTACTGGGTGATGCGACGGCACTGCGCGATCGCAGGTTCCCAGAAATCGAAAATAGTACCCTTCTTTTTTTTGTTTTGAATGTTTATTCCGCGCAGCAATATTAGGTTGCTCGGGTCTAGTTTTAGGGGTTACACTTCAGATGTTATTCGGCAAAATGCTGGACTGAATTATCGGGATACGGAGCGACTCCTCGAGGACAAGGCAATGGAATTACAAACCAAAGAGCTAAAATTTTTGCTGGAGTTATTGGGGAAAAAAGGGTATCGCGCCTCCATCAGCGAACTCAAGCCCAATGCTAAGATGCCAACGTCGGAACGCGATCGCATTTTTCGGCAGTTGCGACAGCGCGAGTTAGTCGATGGGGTGGAGGAGATAACGCATTTCAAGATCGATCCCGCCGGTAAAGCGTTGCTAGAAATCGCGGCAGAACAATCCTTGCTAACGCTTCAAGAGTTAAAAGTGCTGCGAGCGTGCGAAACGGGGACGATTACGCCGGGGAAAACCGGGGTTCCGAGTGGCGAGCGCGCGGCCGTTATCCAGAGTTTACGCGATCGCGGCGTAATTCAAGCGGTTAAAACGCAAATTAAAGAGGTTTGGTTGGCAGAACGGGGCAAGCTTGCTCTAGCGAAGGAGTTTGAAGCCAGCGGCGGCGGCAATATTACCTTAAGCAAAAAAATGCTTGGTAATTATCTCAAATTTTTGCGTAAGTTTTTAGTAGCAGATAATTCAGCATCGAGTCAAACTAAGCCGAGCGATGAAGAAATTTTAGCTCGCATTGTCGAACTCGATCGCAGCTTGGGGACGAACAATTATTTACCCATTTTTCATCTGCGCGAAAAACTGCAACCGCCCCTCTCGCGTACCGAACTCGACGAAGCCCTTTATCGCCTACAAGAACAGGACAAAATCGAGTTAAGTTCTCTGGTTGAAGCCAACGCTTATACGCCCGAACAAGTCGATGCGGGGATTCCCCAACCGATTGGCGGTTCGCTGTTTTTTATTATGCTTTCCTAGGCGCAGTCCTTTGCGAGTCCCGCTCGCTGGCAATTACAACTTGAAAATGCTTGCCCGAGGCGATTTCAGCAATATTGAACCGTAGTCTGATTTTCGCCGCCCCGTAATAGTCCTATTCACCTGCACGCGCGATCGAGGTAACATTTATTATGGCAGACATCGACCAAATTATCTGTAGAGAGATCAATCCCTTTGATATCGAATCGCTTAAACCGGGAAACTTCTGGCAAGAGCAACAAGATAAAGCCTTAACCGTTGATTCGATCCATCAAAACGCTATTACTGAAATTGAAGAATTGCTCGATCGCGTTGCAGCCGACAACCGCAGTCGCACCGTCTTACTCCTAGGGGATCCCGGTTCGGGAAAAAGTTATTTGCTGGGCAGAATGAAGCGCGTTTTTAACCCCAAAGCGTTTTTTGCTTATATTGGCCCTTGGCCGAATAGCGATCGCATTTGGCAGCACGTTCTGCGCTACACGGTCGATAGTTTAATGCACACTCCCGAAGGACAAACCGAGTCGCAACTGATGCTGTGGCTAAAGAGTTTATCTGTCTTTCGCAAACTTTCCATGAAAGAAGTCTTCTTTGAGGAAAGTGTTTGGAACTTGCTACGCAGCAACCGCCAAAAATTTATTAAACAATTTCGGGATACTTACCGCAATAAAGGTATTTATAACGCTGAAAACTTCTTCGGTGTTCTCCACGACTTAACCGATCCCAATTTGAGCGATATTGCCTGCGATTGGTTGCGCGGCGAAGATTTGAGCGAAGAATCCCTCGCAGTCTTAAAAGTCAAGCAATCGATTCTGACCGAAGAAGCAGCCTGCGAAACGCTCTACAATTTAGGGAGAATCGCAACAGAAACACAACCGATTGTATTGTGCTTCGACCAACTCGATGGTATTCCCCCTTCTCCCAATGGATTGCTGGATTTGCAAGCCTTATTTAACGTGAATACCAACATTCACAACCAGAAGCTCGAAAGCTTACTGATTATTATCAGTATTACCACTGATACTTGGAATAAAAACTCCAAACAAGTTCATCTTTCCGACCTCGACCGCATCGACAAACAAGTTCGCCTCAAACAAATTACAACCGAGCAAATTGAGGCGCTGTGGTCGATGCGACTTCATTCCTTACATCAGCAAGCGCAACCGCGTCCTGCATCCAGCATTTACCCCTTAGATAAGCAGCAAATTAAAATTAACTTCCCAGGCGGAAGAGCAATACCGAGAGCCGCTTTAGTTGTGGGAAGAGATTTGTTTAAAACCCATAAACAAGGTTTAATCATAAATCCAATCATTGAACCTTCAGGAGAAGACGAAATTCTTCCCGCCTTCAATCTCGCTTGGCAAAACGAATACAAAAAAGTTCGTCAAAAAATTTCAAAAATCGTTTTTCTTTCCGCTCCCGAACTGATTCAACGACTCAAATCTACTTTAGTTGGGCTGCAAGTCAAAATCGAAGCGGAAAAATTACTATCCGGCAGCTACAGTTCCTACTCCTTTAGTTTCCTACATCTACAAACCAAGCAAATCATGGGAGTAGTTTGGACGGAAGATGCCAACATGAGAAGTTTCTATAACATCATGAAAGCTTGTCAGAAAGTTCTCGACGACAAACAAGTTATAAAACTTTATTTGATACGAGCTAGTGATGTTAGCAATCCTAATCTTTCTGGAACCAAACTCTATCAAAAAATCTTCAAAACTGCATCTCACCAACACCTCAGAGAAACCCTAACATCCGTTCACTATTTAGAGACCTATCACTCTCTCCTCAACGCCGTTAAAGCTCATGAATTAGTCGTTGCCGGTAAAACCATCAACTTAGAAGAACTTAACTCGCTCGTGCGGCAAGCCGGAGTTTTAGAACAATGCCAACTCTTGCAAGATTTAAAGTTATTTTCCGGTACAACGCCGCATCCTGTAAAACCCGACCCTGACAACCTTAAAGAGGTTAAAAATTTTCTGCTCAACCGCCTTCAAACGCAAGGATTTACGAGTCTTAAAACCCTTATCGAAAATGTTTCCTCTCACTTTGAAAGTGTAGATCGTACCCAGATAGAAGAACAGGTAAATTGTCTCGTACAGGAGCAAAAAATCAAGATTAGCAATCCCAAGGACGCGCCCGAAAAGCAGTTAGTATTTTGGATTCCTGCCAGCCAAAAACATCCGATCGCGCGATCGCAGTAATACTATAACCCAAAGAACCTGTATCATATCGATCGAAAGTAGAGTGCGTTAGCGAAGCGTAACGCACCATTTAACTAATCCTTTCACATTGACTCTCCCGCACATTCAGAAATCGCGGTATCCATTTCAGCTAGAGAAACCGATTCTATTCCTTCGCGATAAAGAATTTGGAGAGATAGCTTGTATTTTAATACCAATTAAAGATGACTTTTCCTAGAATTAACTCTCCTAAATTTTTAGGTAACGGTGCGTTACGCTTCGCTAACACACCCTACTTTTCATTCTATGCAGCTTCACATCAATCTGGGATAACGGAATTTATTGCCTTTCTGTAGAGATATCGGTTAATCCAAGGTTGGAGTGGAAGGAAGCAGGTCACTTTTGCAAACGAACCACAAAGATACTAAATAAGGGTGCTGGGAGCTTTGAGACCGCGTAGAATAGTAAAAACTATCATTGCTCCGAAATTAGCTCGTGATTTATTTAACCGATAACGCTGAAATTCGGGCCGCGATCGCGCGTTTGAGTGGCAGCAAAATTCTCTGGCTGGATACAGAAACCGCCGATTGGCAAACGGCTAACCCTCATCTTTCCTTAATTCAAATTTTGACCGATGCGAGGGACTTAACTGGAAAAACCGTCTATCTTCTCGATGTTCTCAACCGTCCCCAGTTAATCGAATTATTTATTGACACTTTGATGGTTAATGAAGGTATTAAAAAAGTGTTTCATAATGCGGGCTACGATCTGCGCTTTCTGGGCAAAGATCGCGCTCAGAACGTTGTCTGTACTTATAAAATAGCTAAAAAAATCTCGCTCGCTCGCTTAGGAACTTCCAACCTAAAACTCAAAACTTTAGCCGCGCAACTTTGCCATTTCAAAAATGTTGATGCCGAATCCGGGCAAAGCGATTGGGGACAGCGCCCGCTCGCCGAAAAGCAGTTACATTATGCGGCAATGGATGTCGTTTATTTAGCACAAGTCCACAAACGTTTGTTAGCCTTAAAAGACTCAGGAGTGATTGTAGAGAAGTCCAAACCGTTCAGCGCAACGCAACTTCGCCTTGCAATGGAATGTCCGCGCCTCTTTTATTTAGACCATCATTTCGGCGGCAAAACTTTATTTATTCCTCGTCATTCTGCCGATAACCTTGTATTATCACGCCCGAAAGGAGTTGGTGCAGTTTTTCATAGACTCGCCTTCAATTTTATTCGCTTTGCTAAACAGGATGCTAGTTTTTACAACCTTTTTACCGAACTCACGACACCCTTAAATCAAGAAAGTCTGGCGACAGCACTGCAACAATACTTCTATGAATTCTGCTTTTTTCCTTACTTACTCGAAAAAACGCAGCAGCACCCAGAACGCGCCCCCATGCTTCTAGAAATTTGGAACGGATTTATTCAACTGATTCCATATTGGGCAGAATGGTTGCTTAACAATTATCCTTACCTTCCTACCGATACTCTCCTTCACCGCACCTTTATCGCTGAAGAATTGCTGCTAGAATATGAATTCTCACTTTCTAATGGTAAAACGCAAACCGCGAGCGGTCAACTCGATGCGTTGTTTGCTAATCTCTCCAAAAAACGGCTCTGTGTGGTAGACTATAAAACCTACGAACCCGTCGATCCGTCCGCGCAACTCGCCCAAGTTGCCCTTTACAGTTACATCGTCTGGACAAAGCGAAAAATCCCTGTTGATGCTGCAATTTATTGCGTTCTTCCTGAGTTTAAGTCCTATTATTATTCTTGGGAACAACTTGAGGAAACCGTTCATCAACTCATTCCTTATAAATTACAACAGATGCAGGAGTGGAGCGCGTGGCAATCGGGAGAATCCAACCCGCCGCCCCCAACTCCTCAGCCTCACCTTTGCGAGATTTGCCCGCAACAAGAAAAGTGCCAAAGTTTGTTTCCGGAGAAACCCGAGCCGATTAGAGTTCCCTCTACCGGCGGCAACAATTCATCTACGGAAGAGTCTGAAAAACGGCACCCCGATAAAGTCGCGCTTAATGCCGTCGAAATCGCCAGTCAACTCCTTGCCGTCCTGCAATCTTTTAAACTCGAAGCTGACTATTTGGGTGCAGTTGTCGGCAGTGCTTTTATCCGCGTTAAATTAAAGCCGAGTTTGGGCGTAAAAGTTAGTTCGCTACTCAAACTTTCTGACGATTTGCAAGTGCAACTCAACCTTCCCGCAGCACCGATGATTGCGGCACAATCGGGATATGTAAGCGTCGATTTGCCGCGCGAGGATCGGCAGGCGGTGCGGTTTGAGGATTACGTGCAGCGGCAAGGACAAGGGGCGGGCGCGCCGTCGCGGATTGCGATTGGGGTGAATCTGGAGGGAAAGTTGGTGGAGGCGGATTTGTCGGATCCGAATACCTGTCATTTTTTGGTGGGGGGAACGACGGGAAGCGGAAAGAGTGAGTTTTTGCGATCGCTCCTACTCTCTCTCCTCTATCGTTACAGTCCCCAACAGCTTAAAATTGCTCTCGTAGACCCCAAACGAGTCACCTTTCCGGAGTTCGATCGCATACCGTGGTTGCACTCGCCGACGGTAAAAGACAGCGACAGCGCAATTTCCTTAATGGAAGATTTAGTTGCAGAAATGGAGCGCCGCTACCAACGCTTTGAAGCCGCCCGCTGTTCCCATCTCGATGCTTACAACCAAAAGCACGCGCCGCTTCCCCGCATTGTTTGCATCTTTGACGAGTATGCCGATTTCATGACCGAAAAGGAGACGCGCATCGCCCTCGAAACGAGCATCAAACGCATCGGTGCAATGGCCAGGGCCGCCGGTATTCACTTAATTATCGCTACCCAACGCCCAGAAGCAGGCGTTGTTACGCCGATTATCCGCTCGAACCTTCCCGGCAGAGTTGCGCTGCGAACGGCGAGTGAAGCCGATTCTGGGATTATTTTAGGCGGCAAACAGTCGGAGGCCGCGTATTTGTTAGGAAAAGGCGATCTTTTGTACTCTGGTGGCGCGCAACTCCAACGCCTGCAAGGATTATGGGCTGAACAGTTCCAACTTTCCATCTCTGAATCGGGTGTGGGATAGCGATCGCGCGATCGCGGATTTGGAACCAGACACCATAGCAGCGCGTGCAGGGTCTCAGGGCGTGCGCCGCTGAGTCGCGCGGGCTTCTTACTGAGTAGCATGAACAACTTTCACAAAGTTTGAATACGGATATAGCACCCTGCCAATTGTGAACGAATTTTCACAAGTGTGAAAAGAAATTCTCGCCAAGTTGACCTAAAATTAATACTCTTGAAGATTTGATAGAGCGATGGTCATCTTCCTTTTTTCTTCACAACTCCAGATTAGGATGAAAACACGAGGTTAAAAAGAATACATCGGTTGCCGAAGCGCGCCCTCATGTCCCCCCCTTCGAGAGTCAAAAAGGAGTTGTGAAGATCGTGAATAACCTGCTAGAAACGCTCCCTCAAGATTGCTGCTGCTTGTGCGAGTCTTATTACTGGACAACGCAGACCCCAAACCGCGATGCGAGAAATCTCGCGCCGGACAATATAGACCCGATTCCCGCTACTCCCCTAGCTTGGCTCGCTGTCGGCGCGCTAGGAAGCGTTTCTGAAGGCGAGCGTTCCTCTCAACCGATCTCCAAAACTTAAAATCGAGTTTCCCCTTCACCAGAAGCAACGATTCTATAAACCCGAGTTCGACTTCGGGTTTTTTCTTTCAAGCAGGAAAAGACTGACTGCAAGTTCTGGGTTAGCCGACGTTCAGATCGATGGGCAGTCGAACGCAGAAAGTCGTCCGACCGGGAACGGAGGAAAACGCGATCGCGCCTTGATGTTTTTCGACAATTTTCTGGGCAATATCGAGTCCCAAACCGCTCCCTTCTCCAGGCGGTTTCGTTGTGAAAAAAGGCAGGAAAATTTTATCTTGAATTTCGGGCGCAATACCCCGCCCGCTGTCAGTAATCGCAACTCGAACGAATTTTTCGACTTGGGAAATTTCGATGTGGAGTTTGCCTTGGTTGCCCATTGCGTAGAACGCATTATGAATTAAATTCGTCCAGACTTGAGTGAGTTCGTCGGGGTAGCACAAAATATTCGGCAATCCTTCTTCGTAATCTCGCACGATTTCAATCCCTTGATTGAGTTGAGTGTGATAGAGCGAGAGAACGGTTTCAATTCCGACGATCGCGTTAGCCGGTATTCTGTCCCCAGAATGCTCGTAGTGAGCGTAAGTTTTCAAAGCAAAGACAACTTTCGCCGCGCGCTCGGCTGCGCTAATAATCGTTTGGGTGCTTTTGCGCGCGCTCGTCCAACGGTACGCCATATCGAGGAGATTTTGTCCCTGCGAGCTAACAAGTATGGGCAATAACGATTCGATGTCGTCGGTAACGCCAATTTCAACCAACGTATCGGCAACAAGCCCAGCATCTTCGACTTCTGCATCTTCCAATTGACGAGTCAACCGCCGCCGGATTTGGCGCATTTCTCGCGAGGAGAGAACCGTAGAATTGCGCTCGGATTGATGCAGGAGTTTAAAGAAGTTCTGTTGACTTTCAGGGGAAAGACTGTGAAAAAAGTCGGGGAGTTTTTCAAGGTCGCGATCGATAAAATTAGCGATATTGCCCACTGAGGAACGAATCGCCCCTAACGGACTATTAATTTCGTGGGCGACACCCGCAACCAGTTGTCCGAGGGCAGCCATTTTCTCTTTCTGAATGAGTTCGTTTTGAGTCGCCCGCAGGTGTTCCAGGGTTTGAGAAAGTTCTTGAGTTCGTTCGGAAACTTTGACCTCGAGAGTCCGAGAATATTGCTCCAAACTCCCGTTGGCCTTTTTGAGGTGTTGGTTGGCTTGTCGGAGTTTTTGGCGGTTGTAATAGTTGGTGGTTAACATAGCGGTTCCACCCAGCGCTAAGAAAGGAGATGCACAAGGAATCGCCCAGCCCCACAGAAAGCCAAGGTAGCTACTCCCAAACAAAACGCAGCCCGCCAGCAGGATATAACTCAGCGTCAGGATTAAAAAGCGGTTGCGCGTTGCTGAGAGCGCTTGCAGCAAAACCCAGTTGCCCGAGACTCCAATTGCCGACCAGAGCGCAATCCAAAGCCAATTGGCAATCTTTCCCGGCGCGTGCAACAATGGGCGACCATCGAGCGCTGCACTCAAGATTTGACTGGTTAAGTTAGCATGAACGACAACTCCCGGCGTAAGAGCGGGAGACTTAGAGAAGAAACTGCTGTAGGGAGTTTGAAAGATATCGTTGAGACTGGGGGTTATCGCGCCGATGAAGACGAGGCGATCGCGCATTAACCCCGGTTCAATGTTATTTTCGAGGACATCCCTCAAAGAAATCTGCAAAAAACGGTCGATTTGACCGCGATAGTTGAGTAAAATTTGGTAGCCGTTGCCATCGCGACCGACATAGCCGCCTTCATCGCCGCGCAAGGCTACAAAGGTCGCTTTCCCCAAGCGATAAATCGATTCTTTTTCATCCAGAGTTTCCAAGGTAATCCCCTGCACTTTAAGATAGCTGAGAGCCATCTTCACCCCCAGTCCTTCAACATAAGAACCGTCTTTTTTGCCAACGCCTAACAGAGCGCGCCTCAGTTTGCCGTCGGCATCGAGGACAAAATCGACAGCACCCACTTGACCGGCGGCGGCTAATACGGGCGGGGGCGCTACGGGCTGTCCCGCTACTTTCTCGATACCGATGAGATTGGGGAGCGATTCAAACACTCGGAGGAGTTCGGGGCGTTTGTCATCGACTTTGAGATCGCGATAAATGTCGAGGGCAATCGCTTGGGGCTGCTGCGCGGCAATCTTTTGGAGCATCTGCGCCATCGTGCCATCGCCCATCGGCCAGTTGTTGAGGTACTTGATATCGGGTTCGTCAATGGTGACGATGACGATGCGCTCCTCAACGGGTTCGAGGGGGCGCAGGTGAAACCAGCGATCGATCGCGGACCACTCGAGCAATTGAAACAGCCCGATCGCGCTCGCCGCGATAATTACAGCAGCCGTTACCAAAGCGATGCCTATCAGTCCCCGCCATTGAACTACTGCCTGTATCCATTTTCGCCACTTCATTCAGGCTTGCTCGCTTTGCACCGCGTGTGGTTGACCGTTCGCTTACAGCCGTTCGGCGATCGCGCGATCGGCTATTTCCTGAAGTCCAACTTGGGTGAGTAAAGTTTTCCACTCTTCTGATGCGATCGCATCTCCCGGTCTCTCTTGCTGGGCTTTAGCCAATTCCGAAAGGGCATCGTACCAAACCCCATTTTCTGCATAGAGAACAGCCCGCTCGACCGGCGTTAAAGTTTCGGTTGAGCTACCCGGAACCGAAGCAACCCGCTTAATCCAACCGCTACTGCTGTAGTTATCCGGCAAAAGGCTGCTACCGTTTTCAATCGGTGCGAAGAACCAAGCATAAAACTTCCCAACTTCCAACTCGGGTGCGTCTTCGGGCAACGTAACGCTTACTATCCCACCTTCGCCGGAAATATTGAGAACGGTTTGATATTGAGGTGTGAAATTCTCATCTTGAAGGCTAAAAAAGACCTGACGAGCAGAGGTGGGCGGCACGTATAAATAAATCGTGGGTCGGGCAGATGCGGTATAACCGGAGTTCGTTTCCGGTAATAACGGTACGATGTCCTGACTGAGATTGCCGCGAATGCCCGAACCGACCGTTCGTTCGGGAGAGGGATTGCGGGGGGGACGAAAATGCAAAGCAGCGGGATCGGCGAATACGAGTTCGCCGCGCGCGCCACCGCCGGTAGTTCGTTCGGGGGTCGTCGTCCGGGGGGGGATGAAGCGAATATTTCCTCGAATCCCGCCACCATAGGTGTCGCGGGGCGCTGCATCTCGGGGCGGTTTAAATTGAATGCTGCCGCTTGTTTCGCGGCTTAAAGTTTGACCGACTGCTAGGGTTGGCAGACTGATGCCAAAGGCAACGGCTCCCGCTAGGGCGAGAAGGATTATTTTCGGATGGGTGAAACGGCTTTTGTGGATCGTCATTGGCACTCCTAGAACATTAACAAAGTGTCAGATAGGTAGGGTGCACATCTCGTCATCGAGTTAGCATCGCAATTATAGTGCAATTGTTAAAAACTATGAAGACTAACTTTATTCTTTTAGATGCCCCAATTTTAACTCGATTCTAAATTACAGCCAATTAAATTCTTTAGATGCCCCAATTTTAACTCGATTCTAAATTACAGCCAATTCCCCACCAAAACAAATGGGGCCCAGAAATAAGGATGTTGGTAGGAGCGATCGCGTAACAATTTGAGTTGGGCTTGGCGTAGGGCTTCAGCTTTCGTCATGCCGGGTTGAGAGCGCACCAACTGCTCGTAAAATTCACTCATTAATTCGGCGGCAGAGAGATCGTTGACAGACCAGAGCGTAGCTAGGGTGCTGCGCGCGCCCGATCGCAAGGCAAATCCCGCCAGCCCCAAGGCGGCGCGGCGATCGCCAGCGGCGGTTCGACAGGCGCTCAGGACGAGCAGTTCGACGCTTTCGCTTCCCGGCGTGCGACTGCGCAGGATGCGATCGAATTCTTTGACGTTAATTTGCTCGTCCCAAGCGAGAACGAAGGTGTCATCGGGGTTAGAGCTAAATTGACCGTGGGTGGCGAGGTGGACGATTTGAAAGGAACGCTCGCTCATTTGGGTTTGGAAAGCGCTGAGGGTAAAGGCGCGATCGAGCAAGACTTTTGCGCCGACTTCGGTTTCTACCGCTTGCATTTCTCGTTCGACGGCAGGTAAGGGCGGGAATCCTTGGCGAGCTTCTGTCAGTCCGGCAGCCAAAGTGCTGGGATTGTGGTTTTTAAGGCGATCGGGTACGAGTTGCAAGCCGGGACTGATCGCAATGCTATAGTTCTCAATGAGATAGTGTTGGCCGTCGTGGAGGGCTGCCATCGGCAGGTTTTGCAAAAAGCCGTCGAGAACGAAAACGAGGGTTTTAATCCCGTTGCTCGCCAGTTGAGTTTCGATCGGTCGGAGCAACCAATCGTAGACTTGTTGGGAGAGACGCAAGCGTTCGACGCTCGAGTAACCGAGATAAAAAGAGGAGTAAAGCTGCTGAAAAGTTGCTTCGAGCCGGTCTTGGGTTAAGGGAGTGGAATAATGTTGTAGGGGGCGATCGCTCAGCGAGACAACGATTTCGAGGCGATCGCTGAGAATAATGGGATAAATTGCGGCAGCGTGGGAGTCGATGCGATCGATCGCTACCGATTGCGCCGGAAAGCAGGCTTCTTGGAAATAGTTATCGATTTCGGCGATTTGCAGGGCTTCAATCGCTTCGCGCGCTTTGCGCAAATAGTCTTGCGGCACTTCCGAACCGGGCGAAGGTTGCAATAATAAACTCACGAATTCTCGGTAAACGGGTTCGACGCTTTCTTTAAAGTCGAATTGCAGGGCGCGATCGATGGTTGCTAAGTCGCTGCGCAAGGAACCCAAGGCTTCGATCGCTTGTTCGTAGGACGCGATCGCGCCGTTGCGATCGCCTTTTTGTTTGAGAATCCGCCCGAGTTGCCACGCCGAACGCGCAACGATATCTTCCCCGTGAATGGATTGGGCGATTTGCGTCGCTTGTTGGCTGGGACCATAGGCTTCCTGCCATTGTCCGGTGCGTTCGTAAAGGCGGCCTAATTGCGTTAGGGCATAGGCTTCGGCGCGAGCGTCTTTGAGTTCCCGAGCTTGCTGAATGGCGACGGCTATCAGTCTTGCCGTTTTCTCGTTTGGAGCGATTTTTATCAGGCTTTCCGCTACATTGACGCGAGCAAAGACGGCAAAACGACTGGGAGGGAGAGGGTTTAAATCGGCTTCGATTTCTGGCAGGATTTCGAGGGCGGGGGTGGATTGTTGGAGGGAAACTAATAAACTGAAGCGATTAATTTGAGCTTCCAAGCGCGCGATCGCGGTTGTCGCTCGCTGGGCGGCTTCTTGGTAATAGTCCAACGCGACATCGTTTTGATGTAAGGCGCGAGCGATATTGCCGATCTCGAGCAGCGTCGCCCCGACTTCTGCGGAGTCATTAAGGCGCTCGCTAACTTGCCAACTTTCCTCTAACACTTCCTTAGCACGCCGAAAATTTCCCACAACTTGCAAAGTTTGCCCCAAACTTCGCAATCCTTCGGCTTTGAGCGGCGAATCCTCTCTCGCTTGTAGTTTGTCGTTGGCGGCGTTTAACAGGTCTTCCGCGCGCTGATAAAAACCCAGAACTTGCAGGGCGCGAGCTTGGTTGATTTTGCTGCCCAACTCTCCTGTTGTATTGCCCGCTCGCGCGTAGAGCGATTCGGCTTCCTGCCAAGTGGCGAGCGCTGCTGAGGTTTCGCCCAGCGACAGTTGCAAGCTACCTCGATTGTTGAGCGCTTGGGCGAGTAAGGCTTTCGCACTTTCTGTTGCAGGATTTGCAGGGTCTTGCAAGTGTTGCAAACTTTGGGCGATCGCGGCTTTCGCGGCTTCCCAATTGCCCAAATCTTGTTCGACTGTTGCCAGGTAATTGAGCGCTTGAATGGCTTTCAAGCTCGCACCGTTGCTTTCTGCTTCTCGAACCGCTTCTCGCCAGACTGTCGCCGCTTCTACCAATCGTCCGGAGCGATATAAGTTTTTCCCTTCTTCGAGCCGATCCGCCGCCGTTACTGTTGTGGGGCTGGGGGGCGGCGAGGTGGAAAGGACGGCGGGTTGAAGCGCGATCGCGATCGCCAGCGCGAAGAGAGTCAGTAATAAGCCCCATCCCGCCCGCCGTTGCGATCGCGCCCTAGCCCTCGCTACTCTCAAGCGTTGGAAGGCTTTCCGAATTCGCGGTTTGAACTTTATCTCGGGCATGGTCAAGTCGCTTCGCTCCAATTACGAATTACGAATTACGAACTACGAACTACGAATTACGAATTACGACTGCACTGCGCTGCAACCCCCGTCGGTATTTCTGAAGCACGCTTTGCTACTAACTCTACATTACCGCGATCGTTCACCACCCAGTCCGTTGCCTCAACAACAGTCGCAACCGAACTCATTGAGAAAGATTGCATCGAGCTTGCCCCCTCGCGCGTCGGTTCCGAAAAATCTTGTAAGTCTCGCCATAACGTTTCTCCTCGTAACGTCGCGATCGGATTATCCGGTAAACCCCCGCGTCCTGTCACGACAAAGCGGCTATTTGCATAAGCCGCACACCCCGAAACCACGCGATTTGCCGGGTCGATGACATCATCAGGCAACTGCTCCAAACCTGCCGTGGGGTTAAGAATGAGGGTTTGCAAATCGACCACACCGCTAAATTGCGCCCCTAAATCTGAGGTTGCCGTAATATCGCTTTCAGGAGTCAAAAATAAACGAAATTGAGTGCCAAAAATACCGTTAGCCGTCACCCGAACTTGACCGCCGCGCCCTTGTTGAGCATTGGCTGTAATATCGCTATTTTCCAACGCCACCAAAGCGCCGGTTTCAATCCTAATATTGCCGCTATCGGCATTCTTGGCATTCGTCACAATTTGGCTATTGCCGCGCATCAGAATATAGTCCAAAGCGTTTAGCCGAATATCTCCTCCCAACCCCTCATTAGTTGACGCTGAGAGCGTCCCCTGACTCTCCAAAACAATCGAATTCGCCTCAATCTCCAAGTTTCCCGCCGAACCAGACTGTATCGCTCGAACCCCAACTTCAGCCCCATCCCTCACGATGAAGCGTCCGGTGCGAATTTCCACGTTTCCCGCGCTCCCCGTACTGCGGGTATTGGACTCAATCGCGCTGGGAATGATACCATCACCGATAACCCCAAAAGAAACCCGTTCGACATCGGGAGTGACCCCCGTCGCTACACCTCGCACCTCAACCGACTCCGAGGCATTAATCCGCAACGTTCCCCCCGAACTCGCATTGCCCGTCGCTACCGAAATTTGCGCTCCATCTTTAACCAGTACGCGCCGTGCATTCACCGTGATATCGCCCGCACCGCCCATCGCCCTTTGCCCGGGAACGGTCAGCAGCCCCGTGGAGGCAAATAAGCCGTTTGTATAACGACCGTCTGGCGAAATTCCGCTCAGTTCGACAGTATCGGCAGCAACGTTTATATTTCCGCTTCGACCGGCCCCCGTCGAGGCAGAAGAAAGTTGCGAGCCATCGGCAACAATCAACTCCCTCGCTTTAACATTGAGATCTCCCGCATCGCCGCGACCGAGTGTAGTGGTAAAGAAACCGTTGGGAACGGGAGCATCAACCGGCAGACCTCGAAGTTCGATGCGGTCGGCAACCACATTCAAATTACCGCCGCGCCCGGTACTGCCGGGAGTATCTCCCGGCGTGGTAGATACAGAAGTTCCATTAAAAACCTGTAGCTCTGGGACTCGAATGTTTAAATCGCCAGCATTACCGCTGCCGACGGTTCCCGTTAGGAGCAGGGAGCCGTTATTCAGTCTAGCGAGTTGCGAGATTTCTAGGGAGATATCGCCGCCCGCTCCGCTGAGTATAGCAGTGGACATAATGTTGGCACCGTTATCGAGCGATAATTGTCGAGCAGAAATCGAGATTTGCCCCGCCGCACCGCTACCAATGCTCAAGCTGTACAAGCCATTATTGAGAGCGAACGGGTTAAATGTTCCGCTCAGGAGTTGTCCGGTTACTAAAAACGGGAATTGACCGCTCAGTTGCACCTCATCGGCTCGGATGTTTACATTTCCTGCATTCCCCGTACCGAGAAAGGTCGAACTCGATAGGTAAGAACCGTTCTCCAAGGTGAATTTCGTTGCTTGGATATCGATTCCGCCGCCATCCAACGGCCCAAAGGTATCGGAGATAAGGCGCGAACTCCCACTCAGGAGGGTATCGCCGCCCCAAAGTCGCACCGAACCGCCCCCAAAGCCGCTGGTTTCAACTGTTGCGCCTTGGAGCAGTTGAATCGTTCTCGGTTGAGTTAAGGTTTGTTCGGTGGAATTGAGTTGGAAAATGCTGTTGGCAGCGCTGGCGAGTTGAATGTTACCGCCCCGAGCGGTTAAGGATCCGCTTTCGATGCGAATATCGCCGCCAATCAGGGCAAGGGTTTGACCGGGGAAAGCTTCTAAGCCGCCGATACTGCCGGGAACGACCAGGCTGGGAGTAACGGAGCGATTGATGATGCTGCCGGGATTCGGGCCGAGTTGCAGGCCGACGGGAACATTGACGGTGAGTAAGGAGGGGGAGTTTGGGGTTGTGGCGCTGAAGCGGCTGCCGTCGGAGAGTAAAATACTATCGGCGGTGCTAGCGTAAAAGGAGCCGCGCATCCTGAGTTGGGCATTGGGGCCGAAGGTAATGCCGCTGGGATTAATAAAAAAAAGGTTGGCACTGGTCGGAGAGATCAGGGTTCCGTCGAGGTAGGACGCTTGGCCGCCAGTAATGCGGGTTATGATGTTGCTAATCGCGTCTGTGGTGCTAAAAGCGGCGGTTTCTCCGGTTTGCAGGTTGAATTGAGAAAAGCTGTGGTAGAGGATACTGCCAGCGGTGGTTCCGCCAGTGACGATCTGTAACGGGCCTGACGGGATGACAATTGAGTTGTTGGGAAGGGTGGTGTCGGGGACGATTTGGGCGGGGGATGCGATGGGAGCGGTTAGGATGAGGGCGGCGAGGGTTAAGCTTCGCGCGAGCGCGTGCGGGGGTAAATCTGCAAGTCCTGGGGGAGTGCAAACGCCGCGATCGCATTTTCCATCAAAGCTAACTTTCGTCTGTTTCACCTAGCCTCTAGGGCGATCGAACCCCATCCAATCGGCAATTTATTGCTATCTTATACCCGATTCCACTCGTTCTGTGTCCTTGACCGGCAAACCGGCCAGAGAGTTCCAGAGCCGCTCGCGCGCTTAGCTGCACTCCTGCCGTAAGTTTTCTTTACCGCGTTTTCATTAAAGCTACTCGCGAGCCGCAATTTCTGATAAAATTCTATAGATACCTTAACATTTAGTCATATTTTTCAATGAATTTACTGGTGGTCGGTGCCACGGGCACCCTCGGAAGACAAATTGCCCGTCGCGCGATCGATGAAGGTCATCAGGTTCGCTGTTTGGTACGCAGTCCTAAAAAAGCTGCTTTTTTGAAAGAATGGGGTGCAGAACTCGTCCCTGGCGATATCTGCAAACCGGAAACGCTGCCTGCTGCCTTAGAAAACATTGATGCCATCATTGATGCTGCGACAGCCCGCGCCACCGATTCCCTGAGTATCCGAAAAATTGACTGGGAGGGAAAAGTTAATCTTATCCAAGCCGCCAAAGTTGCCAATATTGGGCGCTACATCTTTTTATCGATTCTCAAGTCGGAAGATTTTCCGAATGTTCCTTTAATGGATATTAAACGCTGCACGGAGGTCTTTTTAACGGAGTCTGGCTTGAATTACACCATTCTCCAACCCTGCGGCTTTATGCAAGGTTTAATCGGACAGTACGCGGTGCCGATTTTGGATAACCAAGTGGTGTGGGTAACGGGAGAAAATACGCCCATTGCTTATATGGACACCATCGATATTGCTAAGTTTGCCGTGCGCGCCGCTGAGGTTCCGGAAGCTGAAGGAAAAACTTTCCCCATTGTCGGGACGCGCGCTTGGAATGCAGAGGAAGTTATTCAGTTATGCGAGCGACTGTCGGGTAAAGAGGCGAAGATTTCTCGCGTACCGATGGGACTGCTGCGGGCAGCGCGCGCGATTACTCGAGTGTTTCAGTGGACGCAGAATATTAGCGATCGCCTCGCCTTTACAGAAGTGATTGCCAGCGGACAACCCTTGGATGCTTCGATGGAGGAAACTTACGCGACCTTCGGACTCGATGCTAAGGATACCACAACACTGGAAGAATATTTACAAGATTATTACAGCCGAATTTTGAAGAAACTCCGAGAAATTGGCTATCAGGCAGATAAGTACAAGCGGCAAAAATCGAAGAAAACGCCTTTTAAATCTCAATAATTCAATTATTAATTGTTGCGGGATTTTCCGCGACCTAATATCTGGAAGCAGGGCGAAAGAGATTCGCCCTTGCTTACAATTGTTTCATTAATTCTTCCCAACGCGCGATAATTAAATCGGCATAGCTTTCGTCGCTTAAGCCGTAGTTTCCTAGCGAGAAGCCCTCATTCATTTCTACGAGGGCAGTTTCGCCATTGTCTAATCTCCCAAAATCGAGACTGTATCCGGCAAGAGATTCTTTAGAGCGATCGAGATGTTGAATTGCTTCGAGAATGACGGCGCGATCGATCTCGAACTCGGAATCTCCCCCATAATGATAAATTCCGACGATTTGAGAATGAATAATGTAGGCGCGATATTCACTCTTGAAAGTCACCACGTTGGAGCAAAAAATCTCTTCTCGACGAGAGGTATTACCGAGACACCAAAGGTCGTTTAGAGAGGAAAAAACTTTGCCGGTAAACTGCTTTCGCCGCGAGGCAGGCTTCACGAAAATCGGTTGTATCGCTCCCTCTGGCTCGAGAGTATCGATTAAAGAACCGAGAGAACTTTTCCAAACATGACGATGGAGAAATACTGTTAAGGCGACGGGATAATCATTGAGGGGTGGTGGAGAAATGGCGAGTTGCTTGAGGGCGGATAGCACAATAGGTATTTCTCCTGCCACTAAACAATCCCGCTTGAGAGGCAATTGCCGCCGATAAAGTTGCTTGGGGGCGAATAGCGTAATGGGATAACCTCGTTGGTGGAAAGCTCGGTAAAGACTGCTATTTTCGGGAGAAAGTTGACAATTTTTCTCTTGCTGTAGGAATACTTGACTTATCAATCGACCTCTTGAGATTGGAATTTTTCATAGGATATAAATTTTATCGGGTCGCGGAAATGGGAAACAAGACTCTGAAATTGCTATTATTAGCCTTTAGCTAAACACATAGCTAAAGACAAGCCGCGAAACTTTTCGCTTCTGAAAGCATCTATATCGATTGCCTCGATCCAAAGGGGAGCGATCGCGGTCTGTAGTTGGGTGTCTCCTGGGATAAGTTCCAGGCTTAGAGGAACTACAAATTAAATTCTAGTGGTGTTTTGAGGAGTGTTGATTTATGAAATTTCAGAAAACATTGAGTGCGATCGCGTCTTCCAGTCTGGCGATCGCGGCTTTCGGATTGGCCGATACAAACCTAGCAGCGGCAGAAACCCTTCCCAGCGTCCTGCCCGAACAAACTGAAGACCTCGATTTGGCGCTGAAAACCCCCGAATCCGAAGCCAGCGAAACCGAAACCTCCGAGGTAGCTTTTAGCCGTGCCTCCGATGCGATCGCGAATCTAAATTCAGTAGGGGAAACCGCTGAAGCCAACGCCGAACCCTCCGAGGTCGCCTCTGACAAGACTTTAGAAATCGCTGAAGCCAACGCCGAACCCTCCGAAGTTGCCTCTAGCGATCGCGCCGAAGCGATCGATATCAGCCAGACGCTTCAAGCCCCCTCAGACGCATTCGCCCTCGAGAGCGAAGTACAGCCCTTAGTCGAACCGCCGATGGCTCAAATGCCAGACGCGCGACGATTCCGGGATGTTTCCCCCACCGACTGGGCTTACACCGCCCTCAGCGACCTCGTAAAACGCTACGATTGCTTAGTTGGCTATCCCGACGGCAGCTTCCGAGGCAACCGTCCCTTAAGCCGCTACGAATTCGCTGCCGGTTTGAACGCCTGCTTGAACCAAATCGAACGCCTCATTGGTGGAAATGGCGGGGTTAGCCAAGAAGATCTCGAGTCGCTACGCAAACTCACCCAAGACTTCCAAGAAGAACTCGCCGTCCTTAAAGGCAGAGTAGACGGCTTAGAAGCGCGCGTCACCGAACTGGAAAACACCCAATTTTCCACCACGACTAAACTCTTCGGGCAGGTCGTCGTCGGCGCGCAGGGACGCAGCGACGGAACCTTCGAGAACCTCCTCTCGAAACTGCCCGACAACGGCCACCAAATTAACGTCATTACCAACGTTCAACTCAGCTTATTTACGCAATTCAGCCCCAATAGCCTCCTGCTGACCGGGCTACAAGCCGGATCGGGCAATACTATCGGCGGTAACGGCAACGAAAACTACGTCGGACTCAGTTACGAAGGCGATACTAATAACAGCGTCCAAATCAGCGACCTCACCTATCGCCATCTGATTGCTAACAAAGTTGCTGTTATTGTGGGTGCAGCAGGCGTGAATGCGGTCAACGTTTTCCGGGGTTCCAACCGCGTCGAAAGTGCCGGTTTCGGTCCTTTATCGCGCTTCGCCCAGCGTAACCCGATTATCGCCGTGGGAAGTGGCAACACCGGAGCGGGTTTTGACTGGCAGATTAACAATAACTTCAGCTTGCAAGGCGTTTATTCAACCAACTTAGCGAACGATGCTGCTAATGGCGGTCTTTTTGGCGGCGACTTCGGAACGACCAGTGCGGGCTTGCAGTTGGTTGCTTCCCCCAACGAAAATATCGATATTGCCTTCCAGTACATCAATTCTTATTCTCCCGTCGGTCAGTTGGGTACGGGGGTCGGCGACAACCAAGTTGTAGTCTTCGGGTTTAATCCCGATGGTATTCTAACAGCGCCCATTTCAACGAATGCTTTCGGTCTGAGCGCGGAATGGCGCATTAGTCCTAAAATTACTTTGGGAGCTTGGGGCGGTCTGACGAACTCGAACTTTAAAGACGGCTCGGGCAGCGCCCGCACTTACAACTGGATGACCTACGTCAACTTCCCCGATTTGTTGGGCGAGGGCAATTTAGCGGGTCTTTACTTCGGTCAACCTCCGAAAATTAGCAGTAGCGATTTGCCGTTAGGACGGAACATCCCCAAAACGATTACCGCTTCGCTGGCGGATATTGCTGCCGGTCAGTTGGGTGCAGAGGGCGGTCAACCGGATACGACGTACCATTTGGAGGCTTTTTATCGCTGGCGGCTGACTGATAATATCAGCCTTACTCCCGGCGCAATTGTGATTTTTAACCCCGGTCACAATTCTAATAATCCCACGATTGGTATTGGCGCGTTACGGGCAACGTTTACGTTCTAGCAGATCTGCTCCCCTTCACCCTGAATTTTGGGTCGGGGGGGAGCATTGTTAATAACGTGAGTTCGATGAAAACCTGAATGGGAGCCTTGTCAGGAAAGAGTGAGGCTTTCAGCTTACATAGGATGTAGGTGTCAGGTTCCGTCGAACTCGCGTTTTTCAGGGATTGAGTATCGATCGCGCCCGAAAAATTAACGGCATTAAAATTAGAGGCTTGCGATCCGGAGTTACGAATTACGAATTACAAATTACAAATTACAAATTAATAGCGCTAGTTCCCGTAACTGTGGCGCTTCTTTTGCTGGCACAAATGCGGGAACTGCATAAAAAATCGCCGGTCTTGTCAAGCAAAAGCAGCAATTTGTAACAAGACTAGGACTCCTGACTATGCGTCTCTCTTCAATGACACCCATCGCGTTAGCCGCCCTTCTCGGGGGAGTCCTCCCCCATCCAGCTTCGGCGAATCCCACCTCAGACAGTTTAGCCGTTCCCGTCAGCCCCGCTACGACTCGCGCCCCGTCGCCTTCCCAAGGGCTGGCAGTTCCCGCAACGCCGAACCCCACTGCAACACCCGAAACCCGAAACACGCCGGAATTTTCCCAGCGCCCGAGCGTTCCCACTTTACAATCAAACCCCAACGATGTCATTGTTAGGGCAACTCGCGTCAGTATTGTTGGGGCAAGCCAAGAGTTACAGGAAATCGCTCGCCAAACCATTGCAACGAAAGAAGGCGGCGACACCAACCAACAACAACTGCAACGCGATGCAGCAACGTTGTTAGAGACGGGCTTATTTAGTACCGCGAGAGCTAGCAGTCAAGCCAATCGCGACGGTTTAGACGTTACTTTTGCAGTCGAACCGAGCATCGTGCGATCGCTCCAACTCAATAATGCCAGAGTTCTCCCCGCCGATGTTGCTAATTCTTTCTTCAGCGATAGCATCGGCAAACCCGTCAGTCCCGCAGCCATCAAACAAGGCTTAGCCCAAATCGAGCGTTGGTATCAAGATAACGGCTATGTCCTCGCTAGAGTAACCGACGCGCACCCCACCCGCGATGGTTTGATTAAAGTTACCGTCGCAGAAGGTGCAATCTCCAACATCGATATTCGCTTCCTCGACGACAAAGGACAACCCACCGACGGACGCACCCAACAAGACTACATTCGCAAAGGCTTAAAACTGCAACCGGGCGACATTTTCCGCATCGATACCGCCCGCGAAGACTTGCGCCAACTCTATCAACTCGGACTCTTTAAAAACGCTAATATCAAGCTCGATGACGCGGCCAACCAGCAAGTTAACGTCGCCTACCTCCTCACTGAAAGTCCCTCGCGCGGATTCGATGCGGGCGGCGGTTATAGCGACAGCGCGGGGTTATTCGGCTCGATTCGCTACAATGACCAAAATTTTGGCGGTGTAAATAACCAACTTAACGTTAACGCCACCGTCGGCACTCGCGATGTTCAGTTTAACGCTAACTACGGCAAACCTTACCGCGCCAGTCGTCCCGATGAAATGGGCTATAACATCAATGCGTTTCGCGGTAGCGGCACTTCCACCGCGTTAGAAGATTCTACCCTCGCTAACGGCGATACTCCCAGAGAACGGCGCATCGGGGCGGGCGTAACCGTTACCAAACCCATCGACGATTGGAATGCGTCGGTCGGGCTGAACTATACTCGCACCAGCATCCGCGACGGCAACGGTAAAGTTACCCCCGTTGATGCTAATGGCAAACCCCTCAGCCTCAGCGATAGCGGAATTGACGATCTCGTTACCGTTCGCGCCGCCGTCGGACAGGATCGCCGCGACAATCCCGCCAATCCGACTTCGGGTTCGGTGGTGAATTTCAGTACCGAACAATCGCTTCCCATCGGTAGCGGTAGCATTTTGATGAACCGCTTGGAAGCTAAATATTCTCAATACGTTCCCCTCAGCATTTTCCAAGGTAAAAATCCCGAAGTTCTCGCCTTTAATGTCCAAGGCGGGACGACGATTGGCGATTTGCCGCCCTACCAAGCGTTTACCCTCGGCGGTGCGAATTCGGTGCGCGGTTACGGAAATGGCGATTTAGCGACTTCCCGCAGCTACGTCCTGGCAACGGCAGAATACCGCGTTCCTTTGTTCGATTCTCCCGTTAGCGGCGTTCTGTTTGCCGATTTCGGTTCCGATTTGGGTTCGAGTAGTAGCGTTCCGGGCGAACCGGGGGCGAGTAAACCGGGGACGGGATTCGGTTACGGGGCGGGCGTGCGCGTCAATTCTCCGGTGGGTACGATTCGTGCTGACTATGGTATCAGCGATCGCGGCGACAGTCGCGTTCAATTCGGTCTCGGTCAACGATTTTAATGGAAAGGAAGCCTTTATAGTCCAGCGCTGCGATCGCTAGGATTCAGCGCTGGGATACAAAGCCTATTTCGCGCAACGTAATACCGATTCAAAATTAAAAATTAAAAATTAAAAATGAAGAAACATAGATGTATCAGGGGTTTCAGCCTCAAGATGTGTCGTCCGAACTCGGAGAATTGGTATAGCAGTTTTCACATGGATGAGGTACACCTAGCGGGCGAATACCATTCGCCCCTACCGATTTGATTTAACGTTAAAGCATTTCCGGATCGATACCCAACTCTTGAAGTTTCGCTAAGGCTTTGCTCAATTTAGCCCGGGTTTCTTCTTCTCTTAAAATCGCCTCATCCCGTTCCAGCATACTCGCTTCCGGGTCGGCAAACAGTTCGCCATCTGGATGAAATACAGATAACCCATCTTCAAATCGCTCAAACCGTATCTGTAATAAGGGCGATGTCCAAGGTAAATATAACGCCGTTATCAACGTGAATATATCTTCGGAATTTTCCCGCACAAAACCCCAGAAATCTTGACGCTGCGGGTCGTAATAATACGCCTCTAATACCCCATAGTTTTCATAAAACTTCTGCTTTTGTGCCATTTCCCGACGGGTGTTTTTGGGGGATAGAATCTCGAACACCACTTGAGGGGCAATGTTATCTTCTTCCCATTGTTTGTAACTGCCTCGATATCCCATCGGACGACCTAAAGCGACCATTACATCGGGCGCTTGGCAGGGGGCGGGCGGTTCGCTGACTTGCACGGGATACCATAGCAAATCTCCCGCAACAAAGGCAATTTTATCTTTCAATAAATGCTTGAGATTGGTCGCTAAACGAACAATCCACTCATACTGCTCGGTGTTATCTGCCATCGGTTTCCCGTCTGAATCGGGATATAGGGTTTGGGAAGAGAGGGGGGTTTGAACCATAAAATCCGACCCGCAACTGTCAATTGAGATAAATTGATTATAACGGGAGTTACAGATTAGCAATTACCCCTAAGTAAGGGGGCGTAAAAAAGTTAACCAGAATTGTAGGGCGGGTTTACTCTAAAACCTTTGCCAAGAGCGCAATTCCCGGTCTGAAAACCCGCCTCCCTATGTTCTATTTAATATACAACCCCCTACTGATTAACCCCAATGCCTCTGACAAAAAACAAAAACTCAAGTGTTTTGCCTAACCTAAACTGACGTTATTTTCGGTTATCCCAAACGGCGATCGCCTCCAAGATTTGCTCGTCTGCCTTTAATTTGGGAACGCGATCGCCGCAGCCATCTTTCCCCCACAAGCCAATCGATTTTACCGGCAACGCGATCGCGCGCTGACTGGTAGTAACGATCGTAATTTGTTCGCGATCGGACGGACACAGAACCAGACTCGCGAGGCGATCGCCCTTTTCACTAAATTGCAGCGCTTGCGTGCCGATATCGCTGCGCTGGGCGAGGCGAATCGCACTCAGGGGGATGCGTTTGGCAAATCCCATCCGCGTCACTAAAAAGAGATTTTGTTCCGGACGCAACACGGCGCAACCGACGACTTCTTCGCCCACCCGCAGGCGAGTTGCTTGGTTCCCCTGGGCGCTTCGTCCCATTAAAGGTAACTGCATTTCGTCGATCGCGAGGCGCAAAATTCGCCCCCCCGAGGTCGCGATCGCCACTTCATCCCCCTCCCGCGCTAAACCGAGATAGATCGCGCGATCGCCTTCTTTCAATTTCATCAACATCGCACCGCGATTGCTTAACTCCCCTAACTCCGTCGCCGCCAAACGCTTAATCTTCCCCTGCTGGCTCAGCAGCACCAAAGAAACGGCATTCAGGTCTTCTGGAACAAAAAAGTACGCTGAAGTCGCTTCTCGCTTGCTCTGGACGCTCGCGGGAAGATATTTAATTAGGGGTACAGCTTTCCCCGTTATCGGCACTTCGTTGAGGGCGACGGGATAAGCTTTCCCATTTTCAGTTACGGCGACAAAGGTTTCTCGTCCCGCGATCGCCTCCCGAAAAACGATCGCATCCTCGCCCTTACTCGGCATCTTATCTGACACCGGCGGCGCAGCGTGGAGGTAAATCCCGCCCTTACGACTGACTTCTACTACCGCTGCTTCCGGAAGGCGAGATCTCGGCGCAACCTCAATCTCCAACTCCAGCGCCAACGAGTCTTCCTCCTTTTTACGTTTACCCTTAGCGGGCAATTGCGTCTCCCCCTCTCCTCGTCTCCCCCTCTCCTCGTCTCCCCCTCTCCTCGTCTCCCCCTCTCCCGTCCCTCTCACCCGCACGATCCGAGTACGGCGTTCGTCCCCAAACTTCCGCTTCAAGGCGCGCAAATCCTTCTTTAAGACCTTTAAGAACTCGCCGCGATCGCCCAATAGCAGTTGCAAGCGCGCAATCGCACCTTGCAGTTCCTCGTATTCAGCCTTCAACTTCTGCCGCTCCAGACCCGTCAAGCGGCGCAACGGCATCGCTAAAATGGAATCGGCTTGCGTTTCGCTCAAATCCAACCGTTCTTGCAGCGCCATTTTTGCTGTCGTCCCGTCGGCGGCATTTCTGAGAATTTCGATCGTCGCATCTAACTGCGAAAGAGCGCTCAGTAATCCTTGCACTAGATGAATTCGTCGTTGTGCCTGTTCGAGTTCGTAGCTGTAGCGGCGCGTCAGCGTTTGCTCGCGGAACTGCAAAAATTCTTGCAGCAATTCGCGCAGGGTTAACTGACAGGGTTTATTATTGACCAGTGCCAGCATAATCGCCCCAAAGTTGGTTTGCAGGGCCGTTTGTCGGTAGAGTTGCTCTAAAATTGTTTTGGCATTAGCATCGCGCTTGGTTTCGATGACAACGCGCATCCCCTCGCGATCGCTTTCGTCGCGAATGTCGGCAATCCCCTCAATTTTGGTCTGATTGACTAATTCAGCCACTTTTTCAATCCAACCCGCCTTATTCACTTGATAGGGCAGTTCGGTGACGATAATTGCGTCGATTTCTTTGCGCCGTTTCTTCCCGGCGTTCATGCGTTCGATGCGCGCTACGCCTCGCACCGGAATAATCCCGCGTCCGGTCGCGTAAGTTTCGCGCAATCCTTCCACGGCTACAATTTCCCCTCCGGTGGGAAAATCCGGCCCCGGGATTAATTCCCAGAGTTTTTCATCGGCGAGATCGGGCTTATCGATCAGGGCGATTAAACCATCGACAATTTCTCCGAGGTTATGGGGGGGAATATTTGTGGCCATTCCCACGGCAATTCCCGCACAGCCGTTGAGTAATAATAAGGGAAGCTGAGCGGGCAGAACGACGGGTTCTTGTTGGGAGTTGTCAAAATTGCTGGCGTAGTCTACCGTCGCTTCGCCGATCTCGGTTAGCATTGCATCCTGCGCGATCGCAGCTAGACGAGTTTCCGTATAGCGCATCGCTGCTGGCGGATCGTTATCGACCGAACCGAAGTTCCCGTGTCCGGAGAGGAGCGGATAGCGACTGGAGAATTCTTGTACCATGCGTACTAGGGCATCGTATACCGCTTGGTCGCCATGCGGGTGATACTTCCCCAGAACGTCTCCGACTACGCGCGCGCATTTGCGGTACGGGCGATCGGGCGTTAATCCCAGTTCGTGCATGGCGTATAAAATGCGTCGATGCACGGGTTTGAGTCCGTCTCGCACGTCGGGAAGCGCTCGCCCGACAATGACGCTCATGGCATATTCTAGATAAGACCGTTCCATTTCCGTATGGAGGGCGGTCGGAATAATTTGACCGGTCTCTAACAGGTTTAACTGTTTTGCCATGAGTTTCTTGTTCCTCTACTGCGATAGCCAAAAGGGATGACGGATGGCCATTGTAATGGCACGATTACAAAAGTCGAACCAATATCTTTTTCTCTCGTTTGTCCCGATCTCACCCGATCTATTTTTCAATTAACAGCTATGACAACCGTTTTGATTGTAGAAGACGATCCGATCAATCTTCGCGTTTTTTCTAAGATTCTTACGAAGCGGGGAGGCTTGGAAGTTCAAAGTACCGAAGATGTGGAAGAGGTGATGAGAGCCGCACAATCGCGGGAAATTGACATTATTTTGATGGATGTTTCCCTCGCCCACAGCGTTTACCAAGGTAAGTCGGTGGATGGGATTAAAATTACCCAAATGCTTAAGCAGGATCCGAAGACTGCCGATTTGCCGATTATTTTAGTAACCGCTCATGCGATGGAGGGAGATCGCGAGAATTTTCTCAAACAAAGCGGCGCTGATGGGTATATTTCTAAACCCGTTGTCGATCATCAAGAGTTTGTCAGCCAAATTCTCCAGCATCTGCCTGGAGGATAATAATTTTGGAGTTTTTTAGCGTTGCGAGCGGTACGAGGGTTCGACCCGAAACGCACGACTTGTGAAAGCGGAACGAACCCTACCCTCGCTCCAACAAGAATATTTGTACTATTTCTGCGCCCTCTTGTCAAATGTGCGCGCGGCTTTATTGTTGAAAGCGGGCGAGAAAGGCTTGAATTTGTGGCATCGCTAAAAATTTTTGCGTATCGGCAATTAAGCGATCGCCCCACAAATTCTCTTTGAGGAAGGGGACTTCGGCGTATTTGCGATCGATTGAAAGGGCGGCTTCGCCTAAGCGCAGCGCTTCGGTGGTTTGTCCTTGGGCGAACAGCGCCACCGCGATCGCCAATTGCGGTTCTGCCGCCTCGGGATCGAGAGCCACCGCATCGCGCCAGTGCTGAAGGGCAGAAGCCGTATCGCCTTGCTCGTAGTGAACCAAGCCAATATTGTTAATGGCCGGCCAGAACTTTTTGTCGAGAGCGATCGCGCGATCGTAAGCCGCGATCGAATCCGGGTAGCGCGTCAGTCGTAAAAACGAATTTCCCAGATCGAACAGCGCTTCTACAGATTTCGGCTCAATTGTCAAGCCCTTTTCGATTTCTTGAATCGCCGTATTGTAATCCCCTTTTTGAAAATAAGCAGAACCGAGCGTAAAGAAAATACCCGGTTCCTGGGGCGCAATTGCTCGAGCCTTGAGCAACATCTCGATTCCCTTATCTAACTGCTTATTTTGAACGTAAAGCGTGCCTAAAACAAACCAAGTCTCGTGAGCTTCAGGAGCCAACTGCACCGCTAATTCCGCCCGAGGCAGAGCGAGGTCGTACTGTCCGAGTTGAACCAGTTGCAGCGCGTCTTGAAACAAAGCCATTCCCTGCTGCTCCAAACCCTTTCCATCGACTTGCAACGCATAGGGAAGCAGCGCTTGGGCGCGAACGGGGCAAGCCACCATCGAGGCACTCGCCACGACCAACACCGAAAAAATCCAATTCACTCCAGCCACAAACCTGCCTCTCAATCTACTCATTGTCTTAAGATACTTACATCGATTTTCAATCTTAGCTTGACTTCTTCTGTGCTTGAATAGCTTCAGCTTAGCTCGAGAATTGTCACGCTACCATGAAAAAGAATTCTTCGGCTCTCTTCCTATAAAGATCGCGCTCATGGAACTTACCCCGCCCGCCAAACGCAAACGCCCCTTTCCGTGGCTCCTTGCTTCGATCGTCGGCGGTATTTTAGCGATCGCCGGAACCTCAGTTGCTGTTATCAATGCCACCCGGCCGAAAACCGATTTCGAGAGTCTGACGATTCCCGCCACTGAAGAAGCCCTAACCGCGCGCATCCCAGCCAGCGGAACCGTCGTCCCCATCCAGAGCGTTAATGTCAGCCCGCCCAAAGCCGGTCGCCTCGTGCAGTTGCGCGTCGAACAAGGCGATCGCGTCGAACAAAACCAACTGATTGCCATCATGGAAAATGATGACATTCAAGCTAAAGGGATGCAAGCGAACGCCAATTTGCAGCAAGCCATTGCCAACCTCAACGCCGCTAAAGTCCGCATTCCCGGAGAAATCGACCAAGCGAAAGCGCGGTTTGCCAGCGCCCAAGCTAACTACGCACAAGCGATCGCTAGCTACGAAGAAGCGCGCCGCCGCCTGCCAGCAGAAACCAACCAAGTCCAGCAACAGGTTAATTCAGCCCGCGTGAGTATGGCCCTCGCTGAGGCAAAAGCTAAACGCAATCAGTTTTTATACCAAGAAGGCGCGATAACTCGGGATCGCTTGGATGAAGTCCTAGCTGACTTTTACAAGGCGCAGGCGGCGTTCAATGAAGCCCAACAACGCCTCCAAGAATCTCAAAGCACCGACGCGCCAGCCCTCCAACAGCGTATCTCTGCCATCACACAACTTAAAGCTGCCGCCGCCGAAGCTCGAATTGCCGCAGAACAACGCGAGCGCAGCGCTCGAGAAGAAATTAAACAGTTAGAAGCAGCAGCGGGTGCAGCGCAAGCCCAGCTACAACAAGTCAAAATTGAGTACGACCAAACCGGTATCCGCGCCCCCTTTGCCGGGATTGTGACTCAGAAGTACGCCAATCCCGGGTCTTTTGTCACGCCGACAACTTCCGCTTCGGGTGCGGCTTCGGCAACTTCGACTTCGATTATTGCCCTCGCTCGAGGCTTAGAAATCGTCGCCAAAGTTCCTGAAGTTGATGTCGGACAATTGCGCCCCGGACAGCCCGTTGAAATTGCTGCCGATGCCTACCCAGATAAAATATTTCGGGGTTTAATTAAGCAAGTGGCTCCCGAAGCCGTAATCGAACAAAATGTGACTTCTTTTGAAGTGCGGGTTGCGATCGACGACAAGGCAGAGAAAGAATTGCGATCGGGAATGAATGTCGATTTGACTTTTATCGGCGAGCGGCTCTCTAACGCCGTGGTCGTGCCGACGGTGGCGATTGTCACGGATGAAGGAAAACGCGGCGTAATGGTTATTGGGGAGGATAATAAACCCAAGTTTCGCGAAGCTAAAATTGGTTTAACGTTGGGAGATAAAACGCAAATTTTAGAAGGATTGAAGCCGGGAGAGCGAGTTTTTACCGATTTGCCTGAAGACAGTCAACCTAAGAATGATGAGTGATGAATTATGAGTTATGAGTTATGAGTTATGAATTATGAATGGGGAAGGGGGAGTGATGAATGATGAATGCTGAATGATGAATTATGAATTATGAATTATGAATGATGAGGGGGAAGCGGGCATGATGAATGATGAATGATGAATGCTGAATGATGAATGATGATGAGGTGAAGGGGAGATGGAGCGAAAGAAGCAGTCACTCTCCATTATCCATTATCAATTAGCTCCCCTCGTTGTCAATTATCCATTATCCATTATCAATTAGCTCCCCTCGTTGTCAATTATCCATTATCAATTGTCAATTATTTCCCCTCTCTTCGTTATCCATTGTCAATTATCAATTATCAATTATCAATTATTTCCTGTATCAAGAACTGTAACCGGCTAACGCTAAACTCAAGAACGGATTAATGTAGAAACAGATATGCGCCCACCTGCCAAACCCGTCCCTAACTATCCCCAGCAGCAAGATTTACCGCTTGCCACCGAGCCGGATAGCGGGCAACTCGACAATATCAAAGCTCATCTCGACCTCGTACTCATGGCCCTCGAAAGCCTTGCGGGGATCGGTTCGGAAGCGATGCTGGATGCAGCTTCGAGTCTGAATTTAGAAGATGTTGTCAGCGATCGCGTCGGACTGTGGCGTTTGCGCCAATCCAACCCGATGCGGAAAAGTTCGGGAGGACGGAAAAAACTCGATGTCGAAGAAGCGCGAGCGTTGGTGCTAATTGTCGCCCATCTCGCACGAGAACATCAAGAATTAATCCGCCGTGCGGTTAGTCTTCTCGAACAAATGGCAGAACAAAATCGAGCGCCCCACGAGGTAGCCCTCTTAGGCGACTATCTCGATGCGTTCGGAAACACTTATCAAGAGCGTATGGAAGAAAGCGAACCCCTACCGGCAGAAGTTCTCGAGCAATTAGCCTTTAAACTTCTGATCGATCTGTTATTTTATGGGGCAGCGAACGGACACCGCCGCCTTTGGCTCGCCCTGTTCGATCGCGCCAGCTAACTCCTTGCTCTCAAGTTTGAAATCATCTGCTCCGCGTCCTCGCCCCCCCCAGACAAGTTATGCTCTTTTCTACCTCAGCCCTCAGACGCTATACTCCCCCGACTTGTACCCTGAAAATTATCGGGAAAACCTCGCCTTTATCGCGTTGGGGTGCGCGTCCGTTGTTTAAAACGGCACGGTTCGAGTTAAACTTCGACGACCCCCGAAAACTCGCAGAAGAGCAAATCGCGATCGCGGGTGACAGTTTCCAACTCGAACGACTATGCGAAGTCGTCCGAAGCTACGTGCAAGATTTCTTGATGGAATCAGCCCCCGCCCGTTGGCCCGCTCGCTCGGCTTATCCCTTATATCCCCCAACCGAAGCCAGTGCCGCGCCCGATAACACAACCGCCGCTACCTTAGTTGTCGCTCCCGACAATCTGGAAGCTGGCTCCCCCTCAACCGCTTCGCCTTTCCTTCAACCCAAAGGTTTATTAAAGCATTATCTCGCCTTTGGCGACCTGGCAACGCTCCAATCCGGCGACGGGATCGAATTGAGCGCGACTCAACTGTTCGACCTCGCGACTGCTCTTGATGACTACAGCGCCGATGTCGCCGTGCTGCCGGAACTCGACGAAACGCGATCGCCAAAACTTACCGTAATGCCCTGGGCGGCAGCCGTAGCCGGAGCCGTCCTTGCCGTCGGCGCTGCCAGTACAGCCATTATCTTGCAAAATCGTTCCAACGCTCCAACAACGGCTTCTGCTCCCCAACAAGACCAGGTTGCGATCGCGCCCTCGCCCGCCCTCGAACCCCTCCCCACTCCCCCCGCAACTGGCCTGCCCATCCCCTCCCCAACGCTACCTTCGCCCCTCGGCAAGCTCGAACAAGTCGCCCCGCCGCAATCCGTCGTGCCGCCCGCCGCTCGCAATGCTACCCCCGGCAGTGCTGCCCCCGTCCCGCCTGTCGGCCAACCCGGTTCGGCGACGGGAAACGGCAGGAGTTCGGATTCCAGCCCGCTGCTTATTCGTCCCAATACCGGCGCGAAACCGGCTCCCCAGCAGAGATCTACTCGAACCGGGGAACCGCAAATTACCGCTCGCCCTGCCCCTCCAGTGACGAGTCCTTACCCTCCCCTCGTCCAGCCGAATCGACCGATGCCCGCCCCCGCCCCTGCCCCCAAAGCTTCGCCCGTCACGCCCATTTTCCCGCCATCTAACGCTCCCGTTGTTCCGACGGCTCCTCCCCCTTCTTTACCGACAACCCTACCGCCCCTGACTTCGGACGCACGAACGACAGCCAGCGCCCCAGAAACCGGCAATACAGCAGCAGCGCGGCAGAACGAAGCGAGTAATAATGCAAACGTGGCGGCAGTTCCACCCGCTCAGCGCGTTGCCGCTCGCGTCGATGGAGTTCGGAATTATTTTCAGCAGCGCTGGCAAGCGCCGAAGGATTTGAATGAGCCGTTGCAGTATAGTTTGATTCTCAAAAAAGATGGCACAATCGAGCGGATTGTCCCTTACGGGCAGGTTTCCGGGATTTATCTCGATCGCACCCCTATGCCTCTCCTCGGTGAAAGTTTTGGCATCGCCTCGGATGAAAGTACCACTCAAGTTCGTTTGAAGTTGAATCCCGACGGCAGCGTTGAAGCGAGTGCGGAGAATTAGAGTGCAATACACAGCTATGGCATTTTGTCAAGTCATTCCTGCTGGACTGGCTCTTTAGAGATGTCCTTCTAAAGAGCCAAATGCCCGATTCATTAGAGAATTGTCGAGCATCTGTTTGAGGTTAACGGCTTAATTATTCATTATTCATTATTCACTATTCATTATTCAATTAATCGCCGCTGCGAAGGGCTTGAGCGATTTGGTACAGTTTCGCCCATTCCCCCGTTACTTGCGCGAGCTTCAGATTGCACGCTTTGGCGATCGCTTCTGGGGTTTCTCCGGCTTTGAGTCGCTCGAGCAACTGGCGCTGCTCGGGCGTTAAACCCTCCCAATACTCAGCCCATTGTCCCGGAGTCAGTCCGAGGTTATTTTCTTTGAGAGAGGTTTGCAGCCATTCAGCGACGAGATCGGGACGGGTTTTGAGCGCGAAGCCTTTAACGGCGTGGTAGCTGACTTTTTCCCGCAGCCGATAGACTTGCTTGATGGGGAGATCGAGCGCGGCGGCGATTTCTTCTTGGGATTTACCTTGCAGATAGAGTCTCAACCACGTTGCTGCTAAGGGATCGACTTTGGCTTCTAGGTAAATCTCGAACTCGCGCTGCACTGATTGGCGCAACACTTGCTGTTCTTCCCAAGCTTGTTCTTCTTGATAATCCGCGATCGCGCGATCGTCGAGCAAGCCCACCGTACCCTCGCCGTCATCCGTCGCAATCTCGTCGGAGACAATCCGCACGATGTCTTTTTGGGGAACTTGCGTCATTCCGCCCCGTTGCGTCCGCCGCAGGTAGTTCACAAAGCGGTAAACGAGTAGCGGTTGATTGCGAATCGGACGCAAGCAATATTCTTCAATGCTGGCTAGCAGCAGCGCGTTTCGCAGGTTGGCATCTTGGGTACAGCGCCCGATTTCAACAATGCAAGATTGAATATAGCGATCGCTATTAAGCATCTCTTGGATGACTTCTTGTAATACATCCGTTGTCGCACGATTGCGATCGCGACTTAAAGATACCCACGTCTGAATTTTATTGCGCAGCATAATCAGCCCGCTCAACCGCTTGATTAAATTTTTATACGCTTGAGTCGGTCCCGCGTTTAAATAGCGCTGCGATAAAATGCGGTAGCGATATTCCATTGCCTGACGAGCGATCGCCAATTGAGCGGGGTGTAGCTCGTCGAGTCGTTCGGGATGCGCGCCCAGCAGCCAGCAGACAACACTAGAGCGAGTTTTAGCATCTTGCTGTGGAAAGTCTTCTAGCAAGCGTTCGCGCCACCGAGCCTCTAACTCCACACCTAAGTTAGTCATTAAGATAGTTTCCTCTAAGCCCTGTCTTACAGTGTGCATGACAAACCTCATTTCTTGCTAGAGTTGCAACTTTAATACCTTGCTTATAGATAGATATGGGAACATCTAGCCAGTTATGCACTTATTCTGACCCAGGAAAAACAATTTATATCCCCCCGATCGGGAAAAGTACCCATTTTCCCAGCGGTAGGGTGATTTTTGTAACGAAGCTGTTTTCTGAATCCATTTTGCGGTATAATGTGCTTCTTTCCTGAGCCATGAAACGCGCTTTCCTTTAAGTCGGCTTCAGTACGCTACGAGACCCGGATTTCAGATCGCAAGCAAGTCGCTGAATAATTGACAATTGATGTTGAAGGAAACAATTTTTAATTTTTAATTTCTAATTTTTAATTTCTAATTCAAGCCACTCCCTCCAACTCTTCATCTGTCAAGTCGTATAAATTCCGCAACTGTTGCAATCGTTCCTCGTCCGCTTCCCACAATCCCCGTCCGTGCGCTTCTAGCATTCGCCCGACGATATTGCGGAACGCTTCCGGGTTCGCTTGGCGCAATTTCTCCGCCATTTCTGCGTCCAACGCATAGGTATCTGCCGCTTGGTCGTACACCCAATTGTCGCTAAAGTCAACCGTCCCCCCCCAACCGATTAACGCCGTCATCCGTTGCGAGATTTCATACGCACCGCCGCTTCCTTGTTCTGCCATCGCTTCTGCCCATTTCGGGTTAAGCAATTTGGTGCGATATTCCAGGCGCAGTAAGTCTTCGAGTTTGCGCGGTGTCGTGTCTTTGGAGAAGCTTTCAACGAAGGACGCGGTGACGGTTTTACCGCTACGCTGTTGGGCGGCTTGTTTCAATGCGCCGGTATTGGCGTAGTATTCCTGAATATCGGTTAAACCGTATTCTACCGAATCGATCGCCTGCACGATGCGATCGCTCGTTTTCAACAACTGCTGCAACACTTCCGGGCGCGCCTCCCCCTTATCCTTGCGTCCGTAACTAAAGGTGTTGCGTTGTTCCCAGGTTTGCCCCAACTCTTCGCTATTATCCCAGTTCCCATCGACGACGCGATCGTTCACTAACGAACCAAAATCCCCCGCTGGATTGGAAAATAACCGCGCCGAACTATTTTTTACTCCTTGCGCTTGCAATTCCAGAGCGTGTTTGCGAATAAAATTTTGTTCGATGGGTTCCTCTGCTTGTGCCGCTCGTTGAAAAAGGTCATCTAGTAACTCAATAATATTAACAAAACTATCGCGGAAAATCCCTGAAAGATTGCCTAGAATATCAATGCGCGGGTGTCCCACCTCTGCCAACGGTTTCAACTCGTAACGCACGATACGCCCCGTCCCTTCCTTAACAGGTTCCGCTCCCACGAGTTCCAGTAAAATCGCGATCGATTCTCCCTTGGTTTTAATCGCATCTAAGCCCCACAACATTACCGCGACTGTTTCGGGGTAAGTTTGGTGTTCTTCTTGATGTTGGGCGATGATTTTACGAGCGATTTCTTTACCGCGTTCGCAAGCAGCAGGCGACGGCATTCGATAAGGATCGAGGGCGTGGATATTGCGTCCTGTGGGCAATACGCCGGGGCCATCGCGCAACAAATCGCCGCCCGGTGCCGGGGGTATATATTCACCATTTAAGCCCCGTAACAAGTTTGTTATTTCATCGGATGTTTGCATCAGTAACTCTCGCAACGCGATCGCATCTTCTAACCGCTTTCTCTCTTCAATCTCCCACCGTTCAACAATATTCTCTTCCCTCTCTCCATTACAAATCGCATCGAAAACAAAATCGGGCAGATAATCGTCGCCAAAGTAAGCAGAAAGATAGGATTTTAAGGCTGTCGCGCCCGGTAATTCTCCTAATGTATGCAGTCCGGAGGAAAATAACCGTTCCTCGACAATTAAAAGATAGTCATATACTTTGACAAAATAAGCCATGACTGCATTCTTGCTAAACAGTTTGGCATTTTCGACCGTCAACGCGATGCCTAACTTCTCTCCTTCCTCAAACCGACAGTCGCGATCGATTCCTGCATCCAGGATTTTCTGACAAATGATATCCTTCAGCGCATAATTTTTCTCCGGATCCTCGCGATATTCTACAATTAATTCTCGCAACGCCATCAACTCCTTATACAATCCCGCCCGTCCGTAAGGCGGAACGTTATGAGAAATTAAGACACCGTAACCTCGCCGCTTCGCTAACATCGATTCCGACGGATTATTACAGGCATAAAGATAAAGATTGGGCAAATCTCCCAGTAAAATGTCCGACCAAGAATAGCCTGTATTACCGAGGGGAGAACCGGGCAACCATTCCACCGTTCCGTGCATCCCAAAGTGGATTACCGCATTAGCTTGATATTCGTTTTGCAGCCATTTGTAAAACGCTGCATATTGCGGATGCGGTGTTAAATCTTTCTCAAACATCAAGCGCATCGGGTCACCTGCTAACCCTAATGGCGGTTGTACGCCTATCCAAACATTACCGAAGCGAACCCCGCCGATTTGAAACGCATCGCCTACCGTTTTTATTCCCGTTCCGGTTAAAGATTTCCACTGTTTCTCAATCCGGGTTGTTTGCAGGTAGCCCAACCACTCTTCTAAGGTCTGTGCGCTGACGGTATCGGGAATAGTTGCATCTTCAACAGGCGAGCTAAAATTTTCAGCACGTTCTTCTTGAGGAAAATTTAAAGCTTCGTCAGCTTCCTTAACTTGACGAATAATTTCTTCCCCATCTTTAGGGAGTTCGCCTACATGATATCCTTGTGCTTTCAATTGATGCAGCAGCGAGAGCAAGCTTTTGGGTACGTTTAATAAAGCTGCCGTTCCCGTCGCACCATAGCCGGGAGGAAAGCCATAGAGTAAGATTGCAAGTTTTCGCTCGGCGGGCGGAGTTTGTCGCAATAATATCCAGCTTTTAATACGTCCGATTAAGCGTTTAACCCGCTCCGGTACAATGTAAATTTCTTCGCCTACCAAACCGCCGAGAGGAATGGTATCGATCGCGCCGTCTAATTCCGGAAGTGCATATAAGACAACGCTTTGCAATCCACCAATTCCCTGCCGCGTCCAAGAGTGAATATCTTGAATGAGTAACGGCGCGGCAATAATATAGGGAATATTTTTTGCGGATAAAATGCGCTTGGCAACTTCGACTTGTCGCCCTGCTTCCATCGACCCCGCAGGCCCGCCCACTAACGGAAAACCAATCGTTGAAACGATGGCATCCACTTTAACAGCTTCAGTAGAGAGGGATTTTATTTCAATATTTCCTTGTTGACGCTGCTGCTGTTCGTAATCCGTTGTCATCCAGTCGCGCACCGCAACGTGACCTTCAACGCCGTTAATAAAGATGGGTAACGGGATTAACCCCGCGCTTTCAAACTGACGAATCAGTTGAGGGATATAGGCTTGCTCGGTAATAACGTGCTTGCGATATAAAAGAATCCCGATAACCGGACGATTAGAAGTAGTTAGTGTTGCTAACGTTGACGCTCGCTCCTTAAACTCGCTTCTACAACTTTCTGACTGAAAACTTAACAATTTTTGCTCGCAAAACCATTGCAAATAGGCTTGAGGTGAGGTAAAATAACCTTTATAATCGGGATGTAATAAACCCATGTTTGGTGTTTCGATAACATCGGGAATATCGACCGATTTTAAATTTAAATACTTTTCCGCGATCGTCCACATCATTGCTGCGACGTTCAGGCATCCACCTGCGTTCCAATATCCGTAGATAATCAACCAGTTGCGTAAATCCTGTACCTTTCTTGCGGGAATATACTTAAGCAACTTCGGCCCAACTTTAAGGAAACTAATATAGCCAGCTAACTTATCTTCCTCGCGTCCATTGCCAAACTTATCGAGGATAAACTTAACGGGTTTGGGCATACCTTTCGGCTTATCGCCGATCGCGAATTTTCCCAACTGAGTCAAACTCATCAACTCCAGCGCCGACTCAAAAACCAAGCGAATGGGAATATGCGCCGCGCGATCGCGCAACCATAAAACCTGGTCGTAATCAAAAACCAAACTCGCAAAGAAAACGTCAGCATCCTTCAGCGCAGCGGCAACGGTTTCAGGAGAAGCGGTAATATCGCGATCGCTAAACGTCAAAACCTCCAACCCCGGACAGCGAGACATCGCCAACTCTGCCGCCTGACGATACAAGTCTGCATTGAACGACTCAAACCCTGCAATTAAGACAATGCGCTTCATCTCTGCCCAGTCCGCAAACTTTCTTTACATTGCATATTGTAGCGGTTGCTCCTCGTCGCCGCCTCCTCGTGCCAGAAACGCCAGTTTTTAGCTCAGAGTTAAGCTAAGACGCATCTAAATTGGGTATCCTCGATCGCCCCGTCGCCCCGTCACCCCGTCAGATGTAGGGTGCGTTAGGCGCAAGCTAAACTTCGGAAAAAAGGAGGAGATTTTCAGCGCGCCGTAACGCACCGTCTTGGTGCTTTCACTTCCCCATCGAATGAAAAACGAGAATTGAGCGAGATGTAGGGTGAGCATTGCCTTAGCTCAACTCCGAGAAAAATTTCTAAAAATCGGTAATGCCCACCACAACTAATTTGTTAATAGTTGAACAATGTAGGGTGCGTTAGGCGCAATCTAAACCTCAGAAAAAAGGAGGAGATTTTCAGCGCGCCGTAACGCACCGTCTTGGTGCTTTCACTTCCCCATCGAATGAAAAACGAGAATTGAGCGAGATGTAGGGTGGGCATTGCCTTAGCTCAACTCCGAGAAAAATTTCTAAAAATCGGTAATGCCCACCACAACTAATTTGTTAATAGTTGAATCAATGTAGGGTGCGTTAGGCGCAAGCTAAACTTCGGAAAAAAAGAGATTTTCAGCGCGCCGTAACGCACCGTCTTGGTGCTTTCACTTCCACATCGAATGCAAAACGAGAATTGAGCGAGAAGTAGGGTGGGCATTGCCTTATACCAATTCTCAGTTACGATGCAATAAATTTTTCATCGTAGGGGCATAACATTGTTATGCCCTCTTCGGGAATCGTGCAAAATCCATTAGAATTGGTATTAGTTAAAATCTGAGAAAAATTGCCAAAAATTGGTAATGCCCACCACGGTTAATTTGTTAATAGCGTTACAGAGCATAGCAATTCTCATTAGCGTCAACTCAAGGTGAAACACTTAGCCCGCCAAGAACTCAAGTTCTTGGCTAATAGCTCAAGTCCATTAAAATGGACTGAATTTTCGAGTCATCTTTAGATGACTTAAGTTATTAGCCTTGGGTTTGAACCCAAGGCGGTCTGGGCGAGCAGGTTTAAGCTTAAATTGACACCAATGAGCAATGCGGTTGCCCCTACCTAATTCCCTTTCATTACAATTTTGGTAACGGAGCCGCCCCTACCCCCAACCGCGTTATACAATAACGGCTAAACCGCGAAGTTTACTAGCCAATCGGGCGGGTCAGGCGCGAGCTAAGTTGAGGCTTTAAAATATCCCTATTAGAATCGCGCCGTAACGCACCAATGGGATTTATTGAATCGGTGCGTTACGCTTCGCGCTCCACACCCTACTCTTGCAAAATTTTCATCCAATTAAACTGAAGTTAAGCGCCATGAAAAACGACAAATTGCACCGAAATGCTGCTTCTTTTTGCCTTGCGCTGATGTCGGCTTGCTGCTACTTCAGTGCGGGGGCGGGAATGGCAACGGCGGTGGAAACCGCGAGGGAAGAAGGGCAAAGCGTCGTCGCGCAGAACGATGTGAGTGCTGAAGCAGAACGGTTGTTTCAAGAAGGCTGGCGTTTGTATAAAGAAGGTTCTGCCGAATCCTTGCGACAGGCAGTTCAGATATGGGAACGAGCGAGGGTGTTATTTCGTGAAGTCGCAAATAAAGAGAGAGAAGCATTTTCCTGCTTGGGTATTGGTAGGGTTTACGATGATTTAGGAGAGAAACAGAAAGCCTTGGAGTATTACGCTCTCGCCCTACCCTTATTTCGTGCAGTGAGCGATCGCGGCGGTGAAGCGGCTACCCTCAGCAATATCGGTGCGGTTTACAACGATTTAGGAGAGAAACAGAAAGCCTTGGAGTATTACGCTCTCGCCCTACCCTTACGTCGTGCGGTGAGCGATCGCAGCGGGGAAGCGAACGCCCTCACGAGTATCGGTGTGGTTTACAACGATTTAGGAGAAAAACAGAAAGCCTTGGAGTATTACGCTCTCGCCCTACCCTTATTTCGTGCGGTGAGCGATCGCGGCGGTGAAGCCACCACTCTCAACAACATCGGTAGGGTTTACAACGCATTAGGAGAAAAACAGAAAGCCTTGGAGTATTACGCTCTCGCCCTACCCTTAAGTCGTGCAGTGAGCGATCGCGGCGGTGAAGCCATCACCCTCACTGGTATCGGTCGGGTTTACGACGCATTAGGAGAGAAACAGAAGGCGTTGGAGTATTATAACCAAGCGCTACCTTTATACCGTGCGGTGAGCAATCGCGGCGGAGAAGCCACCACTCTCAACAATATCGGTGGGGTTTACGACGATTTAGGAGAGAAACAAAAAGCCTTGGAGTATTACGCTCTCGCCCTACCCTTATACCGTGCGGTGAGCGATCGCGGCGGGGAAGCTACTACCCTCACGGGTATCGGTGCGGTTTACTCAGATTTAGGAGAGAAACAGAAGGCGTTGGAGTATTACAATCAAGCCCTACCCTTACGTCGTGCGGTGAGCGATCGCGGCGGTGAAGCCATCACCCTCAAGAATATCGGTGCGGTTTACGACGCATTAGGAGAGAAACAGAAAGCCTTGGAGTATTACAACCAAGCTTTACCCTTATACCGTGCGGTGAGCAATCGCGGTGGTGAAGCAGCTACTCTCAACAATATCGGTTTGGTTTACGACGCATTAGGAGAGAAACAGAAAGCCTTGGAGTATTACGCTCTCGCCCTACCCTTAGACCGTGCGGTGAGCGATCGCGGCGGTGAAGCCACCACTCTCAACAACACCGGTAGGGTTTACTCCGATTTAGGAGAGAAACAGAAAGCCTTGGAGTATTACGCTCTCGCCCTACCCTTATACCGTGCGGTGAGCGATCGCGGCGGTGAAGCAGCTACCCTCCACAACACCGGTAGGGTTTACTTCGATTTAGGAGAGAAACAGAAAGCCTTGGAGTATTACGCTCTCGCCCTACCCTTATACCGTGCGGTGAGCGATCGCTCTGGCGAAGCCACCACTCTCAACAACACCGGTAGGGTTTACTTCGATTTAGGAGAGAAACAGAAAGCCTTGGAGTATTACGCTCTCGCGCTACCCTTATACCGTGCGGTGAGCGATCGCGCCTGGGAAGCGAACACCCTCACTGGTATCGGTCGGGTTTACGACGCATTAGGAGAGAAACAGAAAGCCTTGGAGTATTATAACCAAGCGCTACCCTTATACCGTGCGGTGAGCGATCGCAGCGGGGAAGCTACTACCCTCAGCAATATCGGTGCGGTTTACAACGCATTAGGAGAGAAACAGAAAGCCTTGGAGTATTATAACCAAGCGCTACCCTTATACCGTGCAGTGAGCGATCGCGGCGGTGAAGCCTATACCCTCACCAATATCGGTGCGGTTTACAACGCATTAGGAGAGAAACAGAAAGCCTTGGAGTATTACGCTCTCGCCCTACCCTTAGACCGTGCAGTGAGCGATCGCGGCG
>NZ_JACJSM010000014.1 GCF_014698145.1 Oscillatoria sp. FACHB-1406
GCCTGGGGAGAGTTCGACCTCTGTCAACTAGACGCAAATCTAGTTGGCAAGTTGTCTCGCTGAATCAGGAATCCCCGTTACTTTAGTACGGGGAGTGTCAAACTCCTCGACTTGCTGGCGTAAGGTATGAAGTTCGTTTTGAAGCGCTTCGTAAGTTTCGAGATCGAGAGTAATCGATGATTGCAGCATGGGAAGAGGTTGGGCTAACCCGCAAAGGGTATCAATGCTCTTTGGATTAACCTTAACTTTCCCAATTTGACTAGCTCGGCTCCACTCCAAGCCCTACAGAATTTTTAATATCCCTTGTTGCCCGACTAAAATTTCTCGCAGTAAGGAGAAAATGCCCACCCAAATAATCGGGGAAATATCGACCCCGCCAATGGGAGGAATGATTTTTCGAGTGGGAATCAAGAAGGGTTCGGTAGGCAACGCAATGAGGTTGAAAGGGAACCGCTTAAGTTCGACTTGCGGATACCAAGTTAGGACGATGCGGATAATAAAAAGAAAGATGGTTAAGCCGAGAAGAAGACTGAGACTCAAAATTCCAAAATCTGCGGTACTCATAAAGCGTCACTGTATTACTTTTTGTTAAAAAACTTGCTTTATTATAAGCGATGTGCATGAATTGCAGGGCGCAGAGGGTCAAAGCCGAACCCGCTTTCTCTAATTGTCTCGTTTTGTGACAAACTTTTAAATATATCGTCATTAAAAAAACCCTACGCATTGGAAAAAAACTATGACACCATCACTCGCGAACCTCTTTTGGAGCTTGTTCTGGGGAACAGTTATTGTCGTGCTTCCCGTAATTGCCGGTTTGGTCTTTATCAGTCAGAAAGATAAAATTCAACGCCGCTAAGCGCTCTGAAGGCAAGCTCAACCGCGTCAGAGGTCTAGGGGCATAGCGATCGCTATGCCCCGATAGGACAATTGCAGTTAAAGCTCGCTAGGATAAGACTGATATAGGAGAATCATTATGGTGAATTTTGGAGTCGGCCCTGCCTTCGTGTTGGGGGTTTTCCTGGCAGTCGCAGGAGCGGGATTATATTTTTTGCGATCGGTACGCCCGGAACTGTCGCGGGATCACGATATCTTTTTTGCGGCAGTCGGTTTAGTCTGCGGCTTAATTTTAATGTTTTACGGCTGGCGCTTGGAACCGGCGCTTCAGTTCGGTCAGTTTTTGCTGGCGGGGACGACGATCTTTTTTGCTTACGAAGCGATTAAGCTGCGGGGAATTGCCACCGAACAGGCGCGGCGCACGACTCCGATTGTGGATGAAGATCGCCCGGTGAGTCGCGTTTACCAGAAAGAGGCGAAGTTGGATGATTACGATCCTTACGAGGGTCGCCGTTTGGAGGGCGCGCGCGATCGCCGCCCGGATTATGAAGCCGAGGAACGCCGTCCCCAAAGAAATTCCCGAGGAACTCGCCCCCGAACTGAGGAAAGCCAGAGAACTCGGCGTTCTCGTCCCGCTCCCGACCGTCGCACAGCGCCAAGCGGCCCCCTGCGCGATCGCTATGAGGATTGGAACGAGACGGAAAGTTACGAAGAAACGGATTATGCGGCGAGTCGATCGCGCCGTTCTCGCCCCGAGACCGTTGAGGACGAACCACCTGGCCGCCAGAAAACGCGGCGATCGCGTCCCGGCGATACCGATTTCGATGCAACACCGGTCGATTATCAGCCGATTGAGAGCGAAGAAGAAGCGAGTAATGGCTATAACTCGGATTACGACGAGCGCCCTCGCCCGAAGCGCGAATCTCGCTATGACGAACCTCCGGCGCGATCGCGGAACGACTACGACCCGATGAATTACGGTCAGCCTTACGAGGATGACGAAGAAGACGAGGGTGAGTACGATGAGGGCGATGAAGGAGTCGAACCGCGCCGCAGTAGCGATCGCTTCGATTATTGAGAAGACGGGGAAGTAAGGAGAGCGAGCGATTGCGGAAATGAAGGCGCTTCGAGGGTTAAGGTACGCGATCGCATTGACGTTACTGAGTTTGACGGTCGGCTGTCAAACTCCAGACGCGCCCATCGGCTCGACTTCCCTCAACAGCCGCTACAACGACGAACAACCAGCGCTTAGCGGTGACGGGCGCTGGTTAGCTTTTGTCTCCAATCGCAACGGTCGCAGTGAGATTTTGGTGTACGATCGCCGCCAGAAGCGCTTCGTGCAACTGCCGGGATTGCTGGTGCAAGACGCGATCGCTCAATCCCCCAGTTTGAGTCTGACCGGGCGCTATATGACCTATCTGATTAATAATCAGGGACGCGCCGATCTCGCTCTCTACGACCGCGCGATCGGGCGATCGCAAATTCTCAGCGGTAACTACCGCAGTTGGATTGCCAACCCCAAAATTAGCCCCAACGGGCGTTACATCGTCTTTGAATCCGCGCGCAAAGGCCAATGGGACATCGAAGTTCTCGATCGCGGGCCGGAAATCGAACTCGATATCCCCGAAGGCAGTCCCGTTAACTAACCGCCTCCATCACAAACCCGCGCTTCCCAGTCTTGCGATTAGGCATTCCTACCCCACACCCGCGATCGCATCAAAAATTGAAATGCAACCATCGCGGCATCCTCCCGTCCTACAATAACACTGACAACTGACGAAGGAATGACGATTAAAATGAAACGGCGACAGTTAATCCGCTACGGCGGCGCAAGTTTGCTGACCGCAGCCGGTCTTCTTGCCACCTCGGACTGGGAGCGCGCGCAAGCGCAGTCTCGAGGCAACCTGACCGTAAAAGCATTAGGTCATACTTGCTTTTTATTCTCCGGCGGCGGAATGAGAATCTTAGTCAACCCCTTCCGCACCCTCGGCTGCACTAAAGGCTATCGCTTGCCAAAAGTCGAAGCCGACCTCGTATTAGTTAGCAGTCAGTTGTTTGATGAAGGCGCAGCCGAGAATTTACCCGGAAATCCCCGAACTCTCTTTGAAGCAGGCGCATTTGAAGTTCGCAACACGCAATTTCAGGGCATCGAACTCAACCACGACCGCGAAGGCGGACGCAGATTTGGGAAAAATGTCGCTTGGCGCTGGACGCAAGCCGGAGTGAATATCCTGCATCTCGGCGGTGCGGTCTCCCAGATTGGCATCGAAGAACAAATCCTCATCGGTCGCCCCGATATCGCCTTCATTCCCGTCGGCGGCGGCCCCAAAGCCTACACCCCCGAAGAAGCCCTGCAAGCCCTCAAAGCCATTCGCCCCAAAATTGCCGTTCCCACCCATTACCGCACCCAAGCCGCCGATGCTAGCGCCTGCGATATCGTCTCCGTAGACTCATTTTTGGAATTAGCCGCCGAATTCCCCGTCAGTCGCATTGGCGATACCCTAGCCCTTTCCCCCGGAAATATCCCCCAAGATGGAACCGTAATTCGGGTCATGGGATATCGTTTCTAAGCCAATTTGTAGGGTGGGCATTGCCGCAGCACTTTTAAATTTAGGGTGCAACTTTAAATTGGCAATGCCCACCATCTAAGTTTTTGTGGGCAAGGTCATTCAATGAATCTCTTAAAAATAACCCTCATCGCTTTGCCTACCCTACTTTATACTTTCTTTCTAAGGTTTTCGCTCTCCGGGGCAGCCGCACTGCTATGCCCTCTTTGGGAACCGTGCAAAATCCAGGAAAATTGTTATGAGAGCGTTTTTTCTATTCCTCAAGCCCCTCAACGCCTTCTCATTGTGAACTTTTGTAACAAATTTTGGGGTTTTGCGTAAAAAACGAGCCGCAAGCCAGAGAAGCCTATAGAAGCTATTGAATCCAATAATTTTGCTTCTACCCTCGCCGGATTAACTTTAATACGCCGACCTGCAACATCTATGCGCTTCTTTCAACGTCTCTTCGGTAAACCCCAGCCGTCTCGCAAAACCACCAAAGGTTTCGGTCAAACCTTCGTTCTCGAACCCATTTTAACCCCTTCTGGTTTACTCGACTTCGATAGCGGTGATGATAGTCCCGACTTCGACAGCACGGATATTCCCGACTTTCACCCCGTCGAAATTACCGACTTCGCCCAGCATCCCCTCATCAACGATGCAGATTTACAAGAAATCGACTTTTTTGGTGCCGATGGCGACCCCGATTTGTTCGCCGATTCAGCAGTAGACTTTGATAGCTTGCCCGACTCGCCAACGGATGTTGATGCAAGCGAACCCTTAGATATTGACGGCGATGTCGATTTAAAACTCACCTCAGACCAATCTCTTGACAACCTCGAACCGCCCGATGACAGCGGCGATGCTGACGACTTCCTGCCGCCTCCAGTCATAACGACGGACAATTCCAACCCCGTTTTCCAACAGGGCGTTTTTACTGTTGATTCGAGCGGACAGGTTGGCGTTGACTTCCTGTATGACGGTGGCGGTTATCAAGGCGAACTCGCCATCTTTAACCTCGACGGTTTAGATGACTTTGACTTCGAGAATCCCGAAGAATTCCGCGCCTTCCTCCTCGAAGCATCAGACCGCGCCCTGAGCGATTCTAACCTCGGTCATGTGGCGATTTCCGACCTCACCGAAGGCGCTAAATTTAGCGGCAACCTCCCTGAAGGAAATTTCAACGCTGGGGAGTATGTAGGCGTGAAAACCTTCGAGATGAATCCGGGGGATAGATTCGCCGTGATGATTGTTCCGAATGGCAGCGTACAGCGCCTCCACGATATTTTAAGCGCCGGGGAAGACTTACCCTTCAAACTGCAACCGCTGTTCTCCCTCGGTACGGCAAATCCCAATGATTCCTTCCATATGGCGCAATTTGCCGATGTAACTGGCGATGGCAATACGTTTGCGATGGAAGACTTGCGAACCGATGGTTGGACAGACCAAGATTACAACGATATCGTCTTCCAAGTGCGCGGCGCAACTGGGGAAGCCGTCGATTTAGATGAAGTTATCAATCCTGATAACGACTGGCGAGGGACGGATATTGGTCAAGCTTTGATTGGTTATGCGATCGATCGCGCCTACGAATCAGACATTCCTTTTTTAACGGAAAGAATCTGGCAAAACCCAGAATATCGCTTGCATCTCCTCGAAGCTTTCTCGCAATCTGAGGATCCGCGTTTTGATAGCGCGATCGAAATTTTAACGACCTCAGCCCTCAAAGATGACTTTGATTTCAGTCAACTCTCGGGACAAGTTCGCATCCTCGAGCAAGCCTTAAATGACCCAGCCAATCATGCGATTTTAGAAGCGCTACAAACTAATATCATCGCCTTCACTCCAGGCTTTGAAGCACCCAATCTAGAAATCGCCGAAGTCTTTACCGATACAGTAGAGCATTACGGAGGTGCGGGTTACGTCGGAAATGCAAGTAGTGGAGTTGTTCGTATTGGCGATGGTTATATCCAAGAATTCAACTCCGGCGGCGCGGGTTCCGGTGCGATTTTGTATGGCGATGGTTACGAACGAGCAATCTTTCTCTCTGGAGAGGAATGGCAAACGTTTCAAGCTAATGGCGGAGTCCAAACTCAAGGATACCCAACCGAGCATCCAGTACCTCCAAGTGATGGTGGCGAACCGATAGAGCTTCCTTCAGACGACCTCACGCTTCCTGCACCAAATGGCGGTGGAGTGCAACCCCAAGATTCTAATGTCTTGCCCGATAGCAGCGGAGTTCAACCTCAAGTTTCTAACGTCTTACCTAATAGCGGTGAGAGCCAACCTTTAAATCCCGGAATATCGCCGAATGATGGCGATATTCAACCCCAAAACTCTCCAACATCGCCCATTTATACCAACCCAGCTAACGGCAACCGTTATTTCCTTACCCAACAAAATACTTGGGCTAACGCTCAAAGTCAGGCTAGAGCGGCTGGGGGCAATTTGGTGACGATTAATAATGCTACCGAACAAGCATGGCTTAACTCAACCTTTGGGAATACCGAGCGCCTTTGGATTGGTCTGACGGATAGCGAACTCTACGGTGCGACTGAGGGGAATTTCCGTTGGGTGAGTGGCGAACCGGTGACTTACACGAATTGGCTGCCTGGGAATCCAGACAATTGGCATCACACCTCAACTCTTGAAGGTGAAGATTTTGGGGAAATGAATTACGGTTCCCCCGGACAATGGAATGATGCACCGAGTGTAAACAATGCAGGAATGGCAGTTAGTTTTCGTGGGATTGTCGAAATCTTAAATCGCGCTCCCGTTGTATCTGCCAACAACCAAATCGCATATCCCTATCAAACAATTGTTCCATCCTTCTCTGCGATCGATCCCGAGGGAACGCCTATCAGTTATTACGCTTTTTATGACAGCAATAGCAGCAACACAAGCGGTTACATTACTGTCAATGGTGTCCGGCAAGCAGCGGGACAGGCTATCTACGTTCCTAGCAGTCAGTTGAACACGGTTCGCTTTGTTGGTGGCAGTTCGCCAGGAGATGATGGCTTGTACGTTTCCGCTCGAGATAATCATCTTTGGAGTAATTGGACAAGCTTCAATGTTAATACAGATTCTGCACCCAATACATTAGGCTCAGCGCGGGATATCATCTTAGGTCAATCGCTCGCAGAATATGTCAGCGAGTACGATCGCGATGACTACTATCGCTTTACAATTAACAATCTCAGTCGGGTTAATCTCAATCTTTCCGGTTTGAGCGCCGATGCCGATTTGAACTTGCTTGATGCTTTTGGTAACGTTATTGCTGTTTCTACACTATCTGGAACTAGCCCAGACTCCATTACTCGAGATCTCAATCCGGGAACCTATTACGTTCGAGTGAATCGCTTTGATGGCAGCACTAATTACACGCTTGCGACCTCAGCGCAAATCCTTCAACCCAATCGTCCTCCAGTTGTCAATGCGAATCATCAAACCGTTGCCCCCGGTCAAGCAATTTTCCCAAACTTTACAGTTAGCGATCCCGACGGCAATGCCATTACTCATTACCGCTTCCAAGACTTAAGCAATGGTGGCGGCTATTTCACGTTTAACGGCATACCCATCTCTAGCGGTCAAGTCCTTGAACTTCCTGCTTCTCAAATCGGTAGCTTGCGATTCGTCGGTGGAAGTAACTTAGGTGACGATCGCGTTCAAATTTCCGCTTTTGATGGCAAAGTCTGGAGCGATTGGCGCGATTTTACTATCAGCACCGATACCGCCGGAAATATTACCAGTGCCGCTCGTAATATTAACTTAACCTCCTCTTGGCAATCTCTAGGAGAGTATGTCAGTCCTTTCGATACTGACGACTATTATCGATTCACGCTCAACGGTAATAATCGGGTTGAACTCAGTATCTCTGGTTTAAGTTCCGATGCCGATTTGTACCTGCTTGATTCTGCTGGCAATATGCTGGCTTCGTCTACCCTGAGTGGGAGTAGCATTGATTCGATTATTCGAGAGTTGAATGCAGGCACATACTTCGTGCGCGTGAAGCAATTTAACGGCAGTACAAACTACAACTTAAATTATCGCGGTATTCCGGTCGTCACGGGGCCGCAATTTACCAGCTTCTCCGTCACCGATGCTTCGGGAGATGGCACGAGCGATACAGTGTTCCAACGCGGTGCGCTGCGATTTAACTGGGCGACAAATGTAGCAGCTAATAACGTCCGGATGTATGCTCGACATAACAGTACGGGGGTTATTACCGACTTAGGAAATGTCAGTAATGGCGGATTAGTTAACCTCAATACTCAACCTCTTGCTTCTGGCAATTACAGCGTCTACGCTCAAGCCCAAGATGCTAATGGTAACTGGGGGCGTTCGGCGGAAGTTCCTATGCGCGTGCTGGCTTTCAATCTTCAGAATGCGAATAGTATCCGTAAAGGCAGTTTTAACAACGACTCTCATGTTTTTTCTAATATGACTGAAGGGTCGGTGTTTATCGGACACGGTGGTTCGGATATTTTAGACTTGTCGAGTTTTAATTTGAGCAATGTTACGTTCGACCAGAATCGTCGTGCTGTCTTCGGCGGAACGACTTTTGATTGGATGCGAATTAATTCGACGGGTCAAGAAGTTTATTTCCAAGGCTACGAACAGTTGAAGTTTGCGAACAATCAAGTTTTTAATCTAGGGGTTACTCCTAACGATCCTTTATTTTCACAACAGTGGAACTTAAAGATGATGGATGTTCCGGGTGCGTGGCGATTTACAACTGGCTCTAGTCAAATTCTGTTGGGGAATATTGATAGCGGTCTAAATTACCATCAAGATCTAAGTCGAATTATTTCAGATCCATCACAATCTGATGATGATTCAACGGTCAAATCTTACGGTCATGGGACTGGCGTACAAGGAATTATGGCAGCAAACGCGAATAATGGTATAGGTCTTGCAGGGATTAACTGGAATAGCAGCACTTATGTCACTGATATCTTTGGTCCAGACGGGCTTCCAGGGGAGCGTGCGCTCTCTGATGTTGGGAATTACGCTCGCAACACAGGTCAAAATGCAGTAGTTAACAACAGTTGGGGATACGCTCCAGGAACTGGTCAAGATACCGTTCAGCGAGATGCCATGAATAATTCTGCATACCGGGACAATACCCTTTATATGTTTTCGTCTGGCAATGACGATGTATATCCAGTTAATTACCCAGCCCGCTGGTCAACAGAATTGAGTAATGTAATGGCTGTGGGTGCTGTTGATGATCGCGGATGGCGGATTACCAAAAATATGACAGAAGGCGGAGGATTATCAGCTGGTGGCTCTACCTGGAAGTGGTCGCCTGATGGCTGGGGTTCCAACTATGGAACAGGTCTGAGCTTAGTTGCACCAACATTTGTTCCTTCCACCCATATTGATGGTAGTTACTATCAATACTACGACAGTCGCCATCCGGGTTTCGGCGGTACATCTGCGGCTGCACCCAATGCTTCTGGGGTTGCATCTTTGGTTTGGAGTGCCAACTCTTCTCTCATTGCATCGGATATTCGGAACATTTTAACTAGCACTGCGAATCGTAATTTCGGTTGGTTTAATAGCAACGAATACGGTGCGGGTTTGATTGATGCTGAAGCAGGGGTTCGTCGTGCCGATGCGTTAGGGCGCAATGGTTCTGTGGCGAGTTTATTCGATCACAGAGGACTATTCTTTGGCTAATATCAATTCCTAATCCTGATGCACTAAATTTTATCTGTAGGGGCAGAGCAATGCTCTGCCATAAATCTGCTTGATTTAAAGTGCAACGTTTAAATTGGTTAACGCACACCACTCGTTTGCTGATGGGCAAGGCAATTCAATTAATCTTTCAAAAACACCTTCATCGCCTTGCCCACCCGACTTAACTCATAAATTCAACTACCCTAAAAACAACTGATACGCCGGATTCTGATTCTCATCCCAATAGCGATAGCCCATCCCATCTAAAAACGCTTGCCATTCCTGCATTTCATCGGGAGGAACTTGCACGCCAATGACAATTCGCCCGTAATCCGCCCCATGATTGCGATAGTGGAAAACGCTGATATTCCAATTCGGACTCATGGCGGTTATGAACTTCATTAATGCGCCGGGACGTTCGGGAAACTCGAAGCGGTAAAGCAGTTCGTTGTGCGCTAAAGGCGAATGTCCGCCCACCATATGGCGCAAGTGCATCTTTGTTAATTCGTCGTCGGTTAAATCCAACGTTTGAAACCCGCAAGCCTCAAAACCTTCTCGCATTCTAATTGCATCGGCGCGATCTTGGATTTGAACTCCGACGAAAATATGTGCTTCTTTTTCGCTGGCAATGCGATAGTTAAACTCCGTTAAATTGCGCTTGCCCATGCAGTCGCAAAACTTTCGCAAACTGCCCGGTTGTTCGGGAATGGTAACGGCAAAAATTGCTTCTCTACATTCCCCTAATTCGGCGCGCTCGGCAACAAATCGCAAGCGATCGAAATTCATGTTAGCACCGCAAGCGACTGCAACTAGGGTTTCGCCTTCGATTTGTTCGCGTTCGGCGTAGGCTTTTGCTCCCGCGATCGCGAGCGCCCCCGCTGGTTCTAAAATCGATCGCGTATCCTGAAACACATCCTTAATCGCCGCGCAAGTCGCATCCGTATCCACCAAAATTACTTCATCAACGTACTGCTGGCACAACCAAAACGTCTCCTCTCCCACCTCGCGCACCGCTACCCCATCGGCAAATAGCCCCACCTGCGGCAATCTTACCCGCTTTCCGGCTTTTAGCGATCGATACATCGCATCCGCATCCACCGGTTCAACCCCAATAATCTTAACTTCTGGGCGAATTCGCTTGACATATGCGCCAATACCTGCTATTAAACCGCCGCCCCCGATCGCGACAAAAATCGCATGAATCGGTTGTTGGCACTGCCGCAAAATCTCCATCCCAATCGTACCCTGCCCCGCAATCACATGAGGATCGTCAAACGGGTGAATAAACGTCAAGCCCTTATCCGCCTCCAACTGACGCGCATAAGCGCAAGCATCATCGTAAGTATCGCCGTGCAGCACCACCTCGCCGCCCCGCGCCTTCACCGCATCCACCTTCACCTGCGGCGTTGTCACCGGCATGACGATAATCGCGCGAGTTCCCAAGCGGCGCGCGGCGAGGGCAACCCCTTGCGCGTGATTTCCCGCCGACGCAGCAATCACGCCCTTCGCCAGCACATCCGGCGGTAAGTTTGCCATTTTGTTATACGCGCCCCGCAGCTTAAAGGAAAAGACGGACTGTAAATCTTCCCGTTTGAGTAGCAGTTGGTTGTTGAGGCGCGCGGAGAGGTTGGGGGCAAATTCTAGGGGCGTTTCGCGGGCGACATCGTAGACGCGCGCGGTGAGGATTTGAACGAGGTAATCGCAGTACATGAGGGCGGTAGGTGCGCGAGGGGAGGATGGGTTCTTATTTTACCTTCTTATATGCTAAGCTTATTAATACTCATGAACTACAACAAAGGTTAAAGTGAGGATAATGAACTATAATTCCGACATAAATCGAGATATAGCTCGCCTTCAGAAGAAAAGCGATCATCTTCAGAAAAGTACGCGAGAAGGAATTGAAGAGAGAAGTGGCTACGCTAATGTAATGTATCAATCTCTTCTTAGAGAGATTAAAGAATTTGAGTCTGAATTAAAAGCTGACGAAGAGGTGGGAGCATATATTGCTAACTTAGGGGGAAGTTCCTATCTGCGTATAGAATCAATATCTTACCGAGATCCATACTACTTAATTTTAATAGGTCAGAATGAGGATCGAAGAGTTAAGTTAGTACAGCACGTCACACAAATAAATATTTTATTCGTAGTTATTAAAATTAAACCAGAAGAAGATAGAGAACCACGTCGTTTCGGATTCGAGATATAGCAGTTGTTTACATGGATGAGGTACACCCAGCGGGCGAATACCATTTGCCCCTACGGAGCGACGTTCAATTGCGAGGAGACCTCGCAACCCGCGCCCCTACCGATTTGATTTTTGGAACTGTACCTCACGCAAACGAAAAACGCTAACCACTCAGGCAAAATCATCTACACATCGCTATGGTTCCAAAGCTAGGAAAGTCAAGGGTTTCATGATTTTTAAGTTGGTAATTTATTTTGCTCAGGTGCTTATATAACCCGTCAAAATCGATTTTAAGAAGCACTTGCGTAATACTTGATTGCTTAAGATTTCTATTAAATCCCTTCAGTCTCATCTGAGGAAATAGGATGCTATTGCACGTCGTCGGAAACGCCCTCAAGTTGCTCGGCATCTCCCGTCTCCGATTGAAGTGCTTGTAAAATAATTTCCACAATTCTATAAACATGAGAACCAGGTGTGTTCGGCCAATATTGCCGTGCAGATGGATGTAAATCTTTAGCACGTTTTACGGCAACTTCTATGCAATCTTGAAAGAATTTTAAATCTAAATTGCTTTTATTATAGCTTCCTAACCTATGTCTAATTTCCTTTTCAAAAACCTCGCATCTATCCCCCGTGATATTAAGTTCGTCTAAATGCAAATACAACCAAACTTCAAAACATGGATTGCTAACCAAGAGTTGATATTTCTTTTGCTTAGCCTCTTTACAGATTGCACTTAGTTCCTTTTTCGTCCAGCGATCGACATCGAACATGATACATAAAACATCATCCGAACTAAGTGCGTATTTTTCGACAAATTTATTTAATCTTGTCAAAACATATTGTGGTGCAGATTGGTTATCCTCTCCTGTAGCCAAAACTTCGATTTTGATACGAGGGCTGTGAAAAAGGGAGAAATATTGCTTTTCCGTTTCTCTTCCTTCTGTTGCAATGATAAAAAGCCTTGCATCTCGCTGATTCTCCTCGCGGTCGATTAATTTAGTCCGACCAATCTTTGTTGCCTTTGCCATTCTTGTTATCGGATGATTCTGATTCGCAATCTAGCCAGTTTAAATGACGAATATCGCCAAAAAATGGAATGGCTCCAAATCTACCATTTAAATAGCCTTTTTCAATCTGAAGCCCTTCAACATTTTTAAATGCTGCAAGAGAATAGAGATGCGATTCTCCCCTTTTATCTTTTTCCACAAACCAAATCTCATCTTTTCGTAACAAATCGAGGTCGAGCAGATTGGTATCGTGAGTGGTAAAAATCAATTGATTTCGGTTATTAGCCTCTCTACACTTTAAAGTAAGTTCTATCAATATACGCGACAATAGAGGATGCAAGCGGCGATCCAGTTCGTCTAATAAAACTACTTTTTCTGAATCTTCTTCCTGAAACATAAATAAAATAGGCAGTAGATGAATTAATCGCTGCGTTCCCTCAGATTCCTCTGTCAAAGAAAAATCAACAAGATTTCCTTTTGCATCGTAGTGTTGAGTTTTGAGTTGAATTAGTTTCAATTGATTCTGTTTAAATTTTTTAATAAAATATTGAACAAAGTTACTTTCAATTAACGCGAGTGAATCTTCATCGGCTCTTAAAAAACTTTGCAGAATATCTTCCCTAATCTCATTTGGAATATCGGGGAAATGACGATCGAAGTCTAATTCAATTTCTTCGGTTCCAATAGAAGCTATTCCTGTATCTGCAAGTTTAAGAAACTCGTTGAGAAAATGAGTAAACTCTTTGCTATTTAATACTCCAAGTTCCAAACCTCTAAACTTTGAATCAGCAGGAACAATTGTCAAACTATTTCTAAACCAATCAATTACAGGTATTAATTTTTCAACATTGCGCTCGACCGCTTCTGTTAAGAATAATTGATTGGGGCGAGTTCCTTGGGCAACAAACTCTAGGAATTGTGCTTGTTTTTTACTCCTACCCCGCAAAATTGTACCAAACTCTACTTCAGTTTCCTTATCTTCTGAGGTGGTTCGTTCAAACACTAATTTTTCTCGTTTATTTCCAGCGAGAGACGTTGCATCAAGCCACTCTTCAAAGATTCGCTCTCGATTTAATTTAAAGCCGTAAGAATACAAAAAACCTTGATGAGTAAACTTGAATTCAATTTTACTCGGACTCAATCGATCGTTGCTCAATTTAAAGGGAGCGATAGGAATGAGTCTATCGCTGCGCGTTCCTTCTACAATCAAATCTTGTGCAAAACCGATCGCTTCAATTAAATTCGATTTTCCGGCGGCATTGGCTCCGTAAATTGCAGAAATTGGTAACACAGATATTCCTTTTCCGGCTGCATCGATCGCGAGATGATTGGTATGATGTTCATCACGCCTAACTCCCCGCAGACTAAAAGTCGTTTCTTCCTTAAAAGATAGCAAGTTTTCGATCGTGACTTGGACTAACATGAACTCACCGCTTTAATCGCTCTGCGCTCGTTGACAATACTAGAGAAGCAACCGAATTGTTTCCTTTGATTCTTATACGACAATTTCGCGATCGCGCTATCGTAAGATAAGAATCTTAACGCACCTCAAAAAAGATGCTCTTACATCTCAGCACCTGGCCAGAAGTTGAAACCTACCTCGAACAATCGCGAGGCATTATTATTCCCATCGGTTCTACCGAACAACACGGGCCGACGGGCTTAATCGGGACGGATGCAATTTGTGCTGAAGCTGTCGCGCGCGGTGTCGGCGAGGCAACAACAGCATTGGTTGCGCCGACTCTCAATGTTGGGATGGCCCTTCATCATACTGAATTTCCCGGCACGATTAGCCTGCGCCCGACTACTCTCATTACCGTCCTTGAAGACTATCTAATTTGCCTTGCTAAAGCCGGATTTACGCGCTTTTTCTTCATCAACGGTCACGGCGGTAATATTGCAACGCTTAAGGCTGCTTTTGCCCAATTTTACTATCGCTGTTCGGAATTAAACTTGACTCATGCAGCAGAAATTCGCTGCCATCTTGCGAATTGGTTTATGTGCCGCTCGGTTTACAAATTAGCGCAAGAATTATATGGTAAGGAAGAAGGTTCCCACGCAACGCCGAGTGAGGTTGCTTTAACGCAATTTGTTTATCCCGAAGCGATTAAAACTGCACCCCTCTCTCCGGAAGTTGCTTCGGGATTTCCGATTTACAGCGCTGCGGATTTTCGCCGTTCCTATCCGGACGGACGTATGGGGTCTAATCCGGATTTAGCAACACCGGAACATGGGAAGCAGTTTTATGAGTTGGCGGTGCAGGAGTTAAGCGAGTCGTATCGCAAGTTTGTTGGAGAAGAAAGGGATTCTTGAATTTCTATTTAAACCTTTTCTACGTCTTCTTTCCGGTCTAGTTTTCTCCCCCAAGGTAGAGCATGAATATCTATCTAAATGGATTTATAGCGCTCCGCAACTCGGTTAGGATATTGGTAGGGTGGGCAGCGCCCACCAGCCAAGATTTTCAGCGTTTAGAAACGTATATTGACAAGCCAGTAGCGCTATAATTTGTAGGCGCTCTTTAACCCGTTTCAACAGTAGGAACGTTCAATTGAACGTCCCTACTAATTAGCCAAGAATTTCTTCTTAAGTTATTGCCTTAATCTGGATAGCAAGGGACATAAGCATTAACCGTTTTTACTCCTAATTCGTCGCGCCACTGCTGAAGAGGTTTTTCCCATTGTTCTTCCCACTTTTGCGCGAGGAAAGGTTTAGCTTGCGCTCCCATTCTATACCCGATCGCGAGATGTTCGAGCAAACTATCTAAACGTTCGGGAGAATTGAATAGCGTCTTCAGTAACCCGCCTGCAATTAAAACCACAGCCATCGTGCGCCGCGTTTGCGCCAACTCAAAGGCTTTGAGTCCTAATTCTCCCTCAACTTCGACTTCAAATCCCGTGATGCAGTGCCAAATGTCGTGCGTCTGACGCAAGCGCAAGAGAACATAACTCGTATCGTCCGTGACTTGAACTTTACGATAAAAGTTGGGGTCGAATCCTGCCTCTGTCAGTGCAGAAGCGTAGGCATATCCGAGCGAATCGGGTGGCAGTTTTAAGAGTTGTTCTAAGTTAGGAGTGGGGGCGATGTAGCGTTCTTGAATCATCTCAGCAACTCCGGGTTGCTGTTGGAGGTGCGCGATCGCAACTTGCATTGCTGCCGTATTTTTCAAGCCGTCTTCAATATCATACACCGAATCGGTTTGACCGGCATCTCGAAGCAACGACACAACGCCTTTTAGGGTAGAAAATAGATCGAGTTGAAGGGCTTTTTTGAGTGTGAAAAGCATAAAATTAGCTCGCATTGAGGTTTATATGGAAAGTAGACGCAGCCGGTTCCGGAGAAACCCTCAACGTCTTGATAAAGTTCGATAGTCAAACCCGACTCCAACATTATTAATGCGATCGTAGCGCGTAGTAGGTCTGCCTCCAATTTCAACTGTGACAGTTGAGTGCCAATTTCTCGGAACTGTTTTCCCGTCCTGTTTGCCCGCGAAGGGGACGCGATCGCCTACACTGTAGAAAGAAAACTCAACGCTTGCTCTCTTCTCAACCCACAGAGGAAAATTCAGTCGTCCCCAGAAAGACTAAAGTTCTATTGCTAAATAGTAACTAGAAACGCGGTTTTTTTTAAGAGTACAAGCGTTCGGTACAACGATCTAGCTATTATTCAAAATTATTGCAGTGAGTCATTCTTCTCAAACTTCCCCATCCAACAGCCCTTCAACCGCAAGCTATAACGTAGAAACTGCTGTTTTAGAACGTTACGAAGCGGGCGCAAAACAACCCCAAGCAAGCTTGTGCTGTCCGACAGCTTACGAACCTAACGATCTCGAATTTTTACCGCAAGAAATCATTGAAAAAGACTACGGTTGCGGCGATCCAACGCGGTATGTTTCTGAAGGGGAAACCGCGATCGATTTAGGGTCGGGAGCGGGAAAAAATTGCTACATTATTGCTCGTAAAGTAGGAGCGCAGGGCAAAGTTATCGGAGTTGATTTTAACGATGAAATGTTAAATTTAGCTCGCAAGTATCGCTCGGAAATTGCTGCTAAAATTGGATATGACAATGTTAATTTTGTCAAGGGTAAGATTCAAGATTTAAAATTAAACTTAGAGCGGGTAGAATCGAGATTAGCCGATCGCGCGATCGCGTCCTTGCAAGATTGGAGCGAGTTCGAGGTAGAATGCGATCGCCTGCGCCGCGAAGAACCGCTTATCCCTAGCGATAGCGTCGATGTCGTCATCTCTAACTGCGTCCTCAATCTCGTTCGTCCCGCCGATAAAGTGCAACTTTTCCAAGAAATATATCGCGTTCTCAAGCGCGGCGGTCGAGCCGTTATTTCCGATATTGTCTGCGACGAAGAACCTACCCTAGAAATGCAGAACGACCCCGAACTGTGGAGCGGTTGTATCTCCGGCGCATTTCGGGAAGATATCTTTTTAAAAATGTTTGAAGATGCCGGATTTTATGGCATTGAAATTCTCTCTCGGCAAGCAGAACCTTGGCAAACTATCGAAGGAATTGAATTTCGTTCTGTTACCGTTCGCGCTTATAAAGGCAAAGAAGGAGCGTGCTGGGAGCGCAATCAAGCAGTAATTTATAAAGGCCCGTGGCGACAAGTTTGCGACGATGACGGTCACATTTATCGACGCGGCGATCGCGTTGCTGTTTGCGATAAAACTTTCCAAATTCTGACCCAGCCGAACAGCCCTTATGCTAAAGATATAGTCCCCATTTCTCCTTACCAGGAAATTGCCTTAGAAGATGCTGAAACCTTTAATTGTAAGGGAACGACTTTACGCGATCCTCGCGCAACTAAAGGTATTGATTATCACCTCACCGTACAGCCAGAAAGTCCCTCAGCTTGTAGCAGCGAAAGTTGTTGTTAAGTCGGAATATTTCAAGAAAGCTGGCTGGACGTATAATAAGGGAATACTCCCAGACAAAACTAACTTTTCATTGTCGATTATTGAATGGCCCTGACTTAACACTGGTGGGCGCTGCCCACCTTACTAGACTAGCAAGCTTTTTCATTGTCGATTATTGAATGGCCCTGACTTAACACTGGTGGGCGCTGCCCACCCTACTAGACTGGCAAGCTTTTTCATTGTCGATTATTGAATGACACTGACTTAACTTAACGCTGGTGGGCGCTGCCCACCCTACGAAATATCACTAACGACGTTGTATACAACGTCTCTACGGCTATTTTTAAACTCTTATTTGGCATACCATTTATCTATTATCCATTGTCAATTGCGAACTATCTCTATGACTGCTTTGCCTACTATTACTCAATTAACTCCTTTTGGCAGAAAACTTTCCGACCCGCTACTCAAACAAAAGATTTCTGTTTTACAAATCAATCTCGGTCGTCGCTGTAACCTCGCCTGTCTCCACTGTCATGTCGAAGCAGGGCCGAAACGAACTGAAGAAATTTCACCGGAAGTTTGCGAACAATTAATCGAAGTAATCGAGCGCTTCCCGCAAATTAAAACGGTCGATTTAACCGGCGGTGCGCCAGAAATGAATTATGGTTTTAAACCGATTGTTGAAGCCGCGCGCAAGCATCAAAAAGAGGTTATTGTCCGCTCGAACTTAACTATCTTTTTTGAAAGCGGTTTTGAGGACTTGCCCGAATATTTTGCCCGCCATCGCCTTCGCGTTGTAGCTTCTTTGCCGTGCTACTTACAAGCGAATGTGGATAAACAGCGGGGGGCGGGCGTTTATGATACTTCTATTCGTGCGTTGCAAAAATTGAATGCGTTAGGCTATGGAACAGAGGAAGATTTAGCGATCGATCTTGTATATAATCCTTCGCTTCCCACTGAAGAAAAATTCTCCTTACCGCCCCAACAAGAAAAGTTAGAACGAGATTATAAAGCCTACCTCGACGAACATTTTGGGATTAAATTCAATCACCTGCTAACGATTACAAACCTTCCCATCGGACGTACCAAAGATTACTTAAAACGGCGCAACCTCGATCGCGCCTATCTCCAATTTTTAGAAACCCACTACAATCCCGATACTGTTTCGCAGTTAATGTGCCGTAACGAACTGTCAATCGATTATTTAGGGAATATCTACGATTGCGATTTCAATCAAATGGAAGGATTACCCGCGAAAATGGAGAATGGCGAACGATTAACGGTGGCAAAACTGCTGGAGTTGGGAACGTTGGATGCCATCAAAGAAGTGCAAACCGCTTCTTATTGCTATGGGTGTACGGCGGGTAGCGGTTCGAGTTGTGGCGGTGCTTTAGTTTAGGGAAGGAAAGGAGAAACTGTGCCGGAAAATAGCAGAAAACGAAGGTTAATTTTCTTGGGGATTGGTGGCGCGATCGCGCTTTCAGTTTTCCTCGCTTGGAAATTCGGTCTTTTTAACGCGATCGACCGAGTTTTACAACAGTCTTTAAGTTGGATTGAAAGCTTGGGTATCTTAGCACCCATTGCTTACATTATCCTCTATATCTTAACTTCGGTTTTCTTGATTTCCGGTGCAATTTTAACCCTAGGCGCGGGCTTTATTTTTGGGGTTGTTCGCGGCTTTATTCTTGTTTCTGTTGCTTCTACTCTCGCCGGAACGGTTGCTTTTGCGATTGGGCGATATTGGGCGCGCGGGTGGGTGGAAAAGCAGATCGAACAGCAACCAAAATTTCGAGCTTTAGATGCGGCTGTGGCGAGGGAAGGTTGGAAGATTGTCGGGTTAGCGCGCTTGTCGCCGCTGTTTCCTTTCGTGTTTTTAAATTATGCGTTTGGCGTGACGCGCGTTTCTTTTCGGGACTATATTTTAGCGTCGTGGATTGGCATGATGCCGGGAACGCTGCTGTATGTTTATTTGGGTTATCTGCCCAAAATTGCCGCTGAAGGAAGCGCGGATAAACTGAAATTAATTTTGAATATTGTCGGTTTAATTGCAACGCTGGCTGTCACAATATATGTCACAAAAATTGCTCGTCAAGCCTTAGATCGAGAGATTGAGAGCGGCGAGCCGAAAAATTGAGTTCCTCTGTCTATTAATTACGAATTACGAATTCGTAATTATCGCATTATAGGGAGAGGTTAGAGAAGCGTCCGAGCGTTCCTTTTAGCATTTGGAAAATTTCGATCGCGCGATCGGCGTTGACGTGCAATTCTTCGGTCGGATAATTCTGCAAAATTTCCATCACTACGATGCGATTGTCGGTTTCTGCGGAAGTCACCAACGCAGAACGCAACGCTTGTTCGTTCTCCTCAGCATTGGGAGTTTGGACGACTTCGCCAAGGCGTTGTAGGAAAAAGTTGCCGACAAAACTATTGAGGGCGCGATCGAGTAACGCTGGATTAGCACTCACTTCTTGGTTAAGGATGCGGCGCAAATCTTCCGGATTTTTCCTCGCCAGCATCAAATACGCCCGCAACGGTAGCGAAACTTCGCCCCGTTCTGCCAGCGCTTTTAAATCCGCCACTGAGACGGAACCTTGTAGGGTGTTGTATTTTAAAACGACGCGCTCGGCAGCCTCGGCTGAAGGTATAGTCAAAAAGAGGGATGCGATCGCGATCGTTAATCCTAATCCAACTCGCTGAGAAAAACCCAAAGAACCGCCCTTAAATCCAGCCATAGTCATCTTCCCCACCTCAAAGTTTTCGTCTTGATTGTAATTGGCCAACGCTAAGGTTGAAATGCCCCGTTCGGTAGAATTGCGCCACTCCCTCGCACCTCCAACCCAATCGTATTTTCGACTAACGCACCGCGCAAATCTGCCCCGCGCAAATTCGCCCCGATTAAATTCGCACTCGTTAAATCTGCCTCCCAAAATAGCGCGCCCCGCAAGTCCGCACTCGCCAAACTTGCCCCCATCAACCGCGATCGATACAAACTCGCCCCCGTTAAAATCGCATTCGTTAAATTTGCCCGCGTCAAATTACTCACCTGCAAATTTGCCCGCGTCAAATTCGCCCCCGCCAAACTCGCGTAAACCAAACTCGTCCCCGCTAAATTCGCCCCCGTCAGATTCGCATTTCTCAAATCCGCCCGCGTCAAATCCGCCGCCGCCAAATTCGCGCCGCGTAAATCTGTATTGCTTAAACGCGCGTCAATCAAAGATGCACCGCTTAAATCGCAGTTCGCGCAACTCCCCGTCTGCCGAAACTGTTCGAGTTGGACAGGATCGAGTGCTTTCGCTGCTGGGATATGAAGGTTAAAAGCTACCAGCCCAAATCCCCAAGCAATTCCAAGTTTTAACTTCCGCTTGCACGAGAGAAAGGAGAGGAAATTTCGCCTTCGTTTGACTACCCCTAAAGACAGGGAAGATATAATAGATAGTGGGTAACTCATAATTCGTAGTTCGTAATTCCTGATTCCCAATTCATCATTTATAACTCTCCATTCGGCCCTCATCATTTCCAATTCATCACTCATTATTGACCACTCCCCATTTCCAATTCATAATTTATCACTCATAATTCATAATTTCTATGGCTCCCAATCCCCTCATTATAAAATCTGTTGAAACCCTACGCTATCGCGTTACAGCGGGCGATGTGGCGGCGCAAGCAGGGCTAGAAATCGAATCCGCCCGTCAGGGTTTGCTTGCCCTCGCTTCCGACGCAGGCGGACACCTGCAAGTTTCCGAATCCGGCGAAATTGCCTACTTATTTCCCAAAAACTTTCGCGGCATTCTTCGCAATAAATATTGGCGGTTGCGCTGGCAAGAAACTTGGCAAAAAATTTGGGGTATTTTATTTTACTTAATCCGCATCTCTTTTGGAATTGCCCTCATTCTTTCGATCGTACTGATGGCTGTGGCGATCGTTGTCATTTTCATTGCGATTAGCAGCAGCAGTAGCGATGATAGTGGCAGTTCTAGCAGTTCTAGCAATTCTGACCGTTCTAGTAATTCTAGTCATTCTGGCAGTTCTGGATTCACCTTTTGGTGGCCGGATTTTTATTACTGGTTCGATCCCGGTTATCGCCGCCAACAGCGGGAACTCAAAACGCCGGGAGAAATGAATTTTCTCGAGGCGATTTTTTCCTTCCTGTTCGGCGATGGCAATCCCAACGCTAATTTAGAACAAGAACGCTGGCAAACGATTGGTAGCGCCATTCAAAGTAATCGGGGGGCGGTGGCTGCCGAACAAATTGCGCCCTACCTCGACGAAATTAAACCGGGCGATCGCGATAATGAAGATTATATCCTCCCCGTCCTGGTTCGCTTCAACGGCTATCCCCAAGTGTCCGATCGCGGACAAATCGTTTATTCTTTCCCAGACTTACAAGTGACGGCGCGCGAAAGTTCCCTCGAACCCATCGCCCCCGCCCTCCAAGAACGGTTTTGGCGTTTTAGTGCCGCTAGTACCGGGCAAATTATACTCGCGATCGGATTGGGAACGGTTAACATTATTCTCGCTTTAGTGCTGTATTCTTTTTTGCAAGATCCACAAGTTTTGCAAATGGGAGGAGTCGTCGGATTTGCTAGTTCCATCTACGGACTTCTGGCGGGTTACGCAACAGCTTTCCTAACAATTCCTTTAGTGCGTTATTTCTGGATTCAGTGGAAAAATCCTCAAATTGCGTCGCGCAACCAACAACGTTTAGTACGGGCAAACTATTTACAACAGCCCGATGCGGAATTGCAGCAGAAAATCGCCTATGCGCGTCAATTTAGCCGTCAAAATCGCATTAACGAATCAGAGTTAGCTTATACGACGGAAACCGACTTGTTAGAGCAAAACCTTAACAATGCCGAGCGGCTCGATCGCGAGTGGCAAGAACGCTTAGATTCGGGAACGTAGACCCGAAAAAATCGATGATTTTGTTGAATTTTTGTAACTTTGCTCGATTGGAACGAGCTTTAAAACCTTGCTAGGGTAAACTTGTAACGTTTTTATCTGCGATCGCAGCTAAAAGACAAAACGGACGGGCATTTTGCCGAACTCGTAAGGATTTCGCAAATATTGAATGTCTTTTTTTTCGATTTTGCTAAAGCTGGGATGACAGAATTTCGACTTTAGCGATCGAAACTTAAAGATTCTTTATAAAAAGAGATGACACTTACCAAGTTCCCGAACTAGAATGAAGATAGATAAAGTTCGATTGCTTTTTTAAAATTAAGAAATAATAAAAGTCATGAGTACCTGTCCTTGTTGCAACCAGCAAATGTTTCTTTCTGCTGGCAAAAACCGTTTTTACTGGTACTGCTCGAGTTGTCGCCAAGAAATGCCGGATCTCATTAGCGTGATGATGACGGCACGACAACGCGCGAAACGGACAAGAGTTTTTGAATCTCTCGAATCAACACCTCAAGTCGTCGGCGCGCGCTAGTCTCGTTCCGTTATTGGGTTATATTCAAACAATTCAACAGCAGGGGCGAATTTCGATTCGCCCCTATTTTATTGCGCAGTCAGCGAAGGAAATTTGCCAAGTTTCTAAATCGGTCAGCGCGCGATCGCGGTACGCCCCGTAACGTTCTGCTTTGCTGCGAATTCGCATCTCCAACGGCGAAAAGATGCCAAAGTTCGGCGGCATCGGTTGGAAATGTTTGGGCGAAGCCGAAGTAATAAACTCGATTAACGCCCCCATCATCATCGTCGGCGGCGCAACGATGGGTTCTAACCCCAAGCTGAGGCGCGCGGCGTTCGTCCCCGCCAGCCAGCCGCCCGCTGCTGCTGCGGTGTAACCTTCCGTACCCACCAACTGTCCGGCGGCGAGGAGTTTGGGGCGCTGCTTGAATTGCAAGCTGGGTTGCAGGAGTTCGGGGGAGTTGATAAAGGTGTTGCGGTGCATTACGCCCATCCGCACGAATTCGGCATTTTCGAGGCCGGGAATGAGGCGGAAAACGCGCTTTTGTTCGCCCCAACGCAAGTTCGTTTGAAAGCCTACTAGATTCCATAACTGTCCGGCTTTATCTTCTTGGCGCAGTTGAACGGCGGCGTAGGGCGGTTTGCGCTTGCCGTTGGCATCCGTCGGCCAGCGAGGATCGAATAAGCCGACGGGTTTGAGGGGGCCGAAACGCATTGTCTCTTCGCCGCGTTGGGCGAGTTCTTCGATGGGGAGACAGCCTTCAAAGAATTTTGACTCCTCGCGATCGAAATCTTTCAGGGGCGCTTGTTCGGCGGTGCGGAGTGCTTCCCAAAAAGCGAGGTATTGTTCCTTGTTCATGGGACAGTTGAGGTAAGCGGCTTCGCCCTTGTCGTAACGGGAGGCGAGAAAGGCAATTTCGCGATCGATCGACTCGCCGACGATAATGGGACTGGCGGCATCGAAAAAGCTGAAATAGTCCATTCCGGTGAAGCGCTGCAAATCTTCGGCGAGGGCGGGACTGGTGAGGGGGCCGGTGGTGAGAACAACGATACTATCGCGCGGGATTTCCGTAACTTCTTCGCGGCGCAATTCGATGAGGGGATGGGCGGCGAGGGTTTCGGTGAGTTCGCGGCTAAAAATGGCGCGATCGACGGCTAGCGCGCCGCCTGCGGGAACGGCATAGCGATCGGCTTTACCGATGATAATCGAACCGAGGCGGCGTAATTCTTCGTGGAGGAGGCCCGTGGCGCGATCGCTACTCATCGCCCCAAAAGAGTTACTACAGACCAATTCTGCCAATTCTTCGCTGTGGTGGGCGGGACTGGTTCGCACCGGGCGCATTTCCGACAGCACCACCGGAACGCCCGCCTGCGCTACCTGCCACGCTGCCTCCGTTCCCGCTAAACCGCCACCAATTACCCAGACTTTACTTTGAGTCATTCTCTTTGGGATTGCTACATTTTGAGATAAATCAGTAACACCAATTCCCGATCGCGATGCACTAAATTGTTTGCTGTAGGGGCATAGCACTGCTATGCCCTCTTCGGGAATCGTGCAAAATCAATGAGAATTGGTATAACATTAATGATATCAATGCCCAGAAAGATTAGGGGATTGAAAGCTCATACCCATGAGATGGTAACGATATCTGGCTGAGAAGCGCTGTTTAAAAGACTCGTTTCATCCCCCGTCTTAAAACTTGTCCCGGCATAGCCCACAAGCGTTCTATTCCCCAAAGATATTGTATATACCGCAGGAATCCTAAAAGCTCGAATCGATGCGTTGTTCGGGCATATTGGCAGTAGCGCAGCCAAAATCGATCGAATACCGTTTTTTTCTGGCTTTGGGCGACTCGCTGTTCCTGGAGTTCGAGTCGAGAAAGGGGGAGTTGGGAAAGCTGTTGTAGCACGGTAGTTGGGATGGGGCGATCGCGGATTTTTTCTAACTCTAATAACGAAACCGATAAAGCTTTAACAAAATGAGTTTGTTGAGCTTGAGTTAAAAGTCTGTCCCAATCGAGCTTTGCTGCCGAAGTTTTTAAAATCATTGCTGCGTCGGCTAAGCGAGATAGTTGGCGATCGCGGTTTGCCACGCAAGCATAAAAGAAGCGATCGCTGGGTTCTAAAACTCGCACGGATAACTTGCCAACTTCAATAAAAAGCGATCGCTCCCAAAATCCCCGTGTCGCCGTTTCCTCAAAGCCATCGCCGAACAGATACCAGCGTAAATTCAAACATTGCCCGGAGGGATGTTTAAGCTCGAGACTGTGGGGAAATTTAGAAAGTTTTGTGGGAATCTTAGCTTGCGATACCCAGCCAATTGTTGATAATCGCTCGAGCGCTTCTAGAGCGCGCTCCGGACGCACGAGCAAGTTAAAATTGTGGATCGTGCGCGAGCCAATATCTGGATAGTCGCACAGACAGAGGGCAGCATCGTTGAGCAGAATTGCTTCAATTCCAGAATGACTAAATTGCTTAAAAATTTCAGTTAAATGCTTGACAATAACTTGGTTTTCCAGCCAGGTTCGCCGATAAATTCCTTTGAGACGCGCCGGTAATTCTGCGTTTTCCCGTTCGGATAAATTTCGATAGACTAACGGCAACAATCGATAAGATTCTGTCGCAATTTTTTCGATATCTACTGTAGCGATCCATTGCTGCCAACACTCCAACGCTCCTTTGTCTAAAAGTGCCGCTTTGAGTAAGTTGACTTGTTCTGAAGTAAGTTGCTCGATTGTCGAGTTCATATCATATTTTTTAGGGTATTATACTAGATTAATATGAAGCTGCATAGAATGAAAAGTAGGGTGTGGAGCGCGAAGCGTAACGCACCGTTATCCTGAGAATTTAGAAGGGTTGATTCTAGGCAGCGCAATCTTAAATTGGTATTAGTATGAATCTCATTAAACTGCAATTCCAGGAATATTGGTTCTGACTTTATAAACTGAAGTTTGAGCCGTAATATAAAGGCTTTGGAAATCTTCATCGCCCCAAGCACAATTTGCCGGAACTTCCGGCGTAACGATCGTTCCTAAACAATTTCCCTTCGCATCGAAGACCCAAACGCCTCCTCCTCCCGTACAATAAATATGCCCTTCGACATCGACTTTCATTCCGTCAGGTAAGCCCGGTTTATTCGTCTTCATATCGTGAAAAATGCGGCTATTCGCTAAAGTTCCATCGGCTTTAACGTCGAACGCTCGGATAAGTTTACGCTCCGAATCGTCGATATAAAGCGTTTTTTCGTCCGGAGAAAAGGCAAGGCCGTTAGGGGTCAAAAAGTCATCAGCAACGAGGACAATTTCGGCGCGATCGGGAGAGATTTTATAAACGCCTTGGCAGGGTTGTTCTTGCTGTTCTGACTCAATACCATAAGGCGGATCGGTAAAGTAAATGGAACCGTCACTTTTCACGACAACATCGTTAGGACTGTTAAGTTTTTTGTCTTGAAAGGTATCTGCTAGAATTGTAATTTGACCTTCTTTTTCAGTCCGAGTGACGCGGCGGCTTAAATGCTCGCAAGCGACGAGTCTGCCTTGGCGATCGCGCGTTAATCCGTTGGAATTGTTGCTGGGTTCTCGGAAGATTGTAATTTGTCCGTCTGGGGTTAATTTATAGATTTTATTAGCAGGAATATCGCTAAAAATAAGATGCTGTTCCTCTGCTAACCAAAGCGGCCCTTCAGTAAATTGAAACCCCGTTGCTAAACGCTCGATCTTAGCATTCTGGGGGAACAGGCGGGCAAACTCCGGTCTGTTCGCTTGCAAGCGTGCTTTCCCTAAGCTTTCCGTTTTGGGAGAAGAACCTAACGATTTAATCTTGTTTTTGATACGCTTAAGAATTGGGAACACGGGCTAGCTTTTAAATCCTATAAGTTTTCAATGATTATCAACGTAAAAATAGGCGGATAAGCAGATTATTCATGTTTACAAGAAATTACTGCGGGAAATGTTGAGAAATTCGATAGTTATATAAAGATAAACCTGCATCAATGTTTAAAATCGTCCCTGTTGTAAACATGGAAAAGTAGTCGGAGGCTAAATAGACTGCGGCTCTGCCAATATATTCTGGATTAATTGTCGTTCGATGTAAGAGAGTATAATCGTGTACGAAAGGATTGCCTTTTTCGTCTTCCGCGATCGCGCCGGGAGCGATTCCATTCACTCTAATCCCTCGAGGGGCTAACTCGACTGCTAATTCCTTTATTATCATTCCTAGTGCCGCTTTTGAGGAACTATAATGCGCCCACAATCCGAGTTGCCATTGGTGTATAGACGTTACAAAAATAATTGAACCCTGAATTTTACGCTCGATCGTGATTCTGACAATCTTTCGGGTTAAATCGAGCGGCCCAAACACATTCGCATTAAAAGTTTGCTGCCATTCCTCTGCCGAAATTTCTAAAACGGGTTTTCTACCTAAATTGATGCCCACATTATTTACTAAAATATCAATTTTAATATCGCGCTCTTCTAATACTTTCAATAAATTTTCAATATCATCCTGCTTGGAAATATCAGAACTCCAACCTTGAGATTGAATTGGGTAAGCTTTTAATTCTCGCTCCAATTCGATACAGCGTTCTGATGATAGATCGGTGAAAAAGATATTAGCGCCCTGTTTTGCCATCTCCAAAGCAATGCTGCGACCGATATTTCTTCCCGCGCCGGTAATCAGCACATTTTTATGGGATAAGAGCTTTTTTTCTAAAAAATCCGAACACTCAACGACTTGTTTTTGAATGAGAGTTTTGGGCGCAGGATTGGGATTAACAAAAGATTTTAACGCTGCTTTAATCCGAGTTTTAAAGTTAAATTTCATGGTCAATTTTGCTTTATTGACTGCTGATTGGCGCTGCGCCGCCGATCGAGAGTTGCTTTGACTAACCGCACGTAATCGCTACGAGATTGACGTTCGCGAATGCCGGTATTTGTTTCGTGAATGCGCCGCCACAACAGTACATCTGACAAAAGTTTTTCTTGAATCTTTAAATCTTTAGCTTTGCCGTACCAACTAATAAATTCTCCGACTTTTAAATGAGTTTCAAATAACCCAACTTTCTGAAAAGCTTCTCGCTTAATAAGCATTGTACCGGGTAAGTATCCCGGCATGGGGTCGGGCGGACAGTAGATTTTGCGAGTAATGGTTTCGTCTAATTCGGGACTGTGAAAATTTTGGACGTAACCGAGTACCATTTCAAGGTTAGGTTCGCTTTCAAAAACAGCCATTTGACGGCTTAGTTTATCTTTTACCCAACGGTCATCCGCATCGAGAAAGGCGAAGTAATCGGCTTTAGCTAAGCTTATCCCAAAATTTCTCGCTGTTGCCGCGCCGCTTTGCGTTTGGTAATGGTACTGTACGGAGTCGCCAAAACTTTTGGCAACTTCCGCCGTGCGATCGCGCGAACCATCATCAACGATGATAATCTCGAGGGGTTGATATTTTTGGGCTAATACACTTTCAATCGCTTCGGCGAGGTAGCGTTCGCAGTTGTAGACGGGGATAATAACGGAGATAGCTGCTGGCAGGGTCATCTTTTTATTGTTAAATGAATAGAGCGGTTAGAACAGCTTGGGGCGATTGGGGGGCGCGCCTAAATATTCATTAATCTTCGGCATTTCTGCCCCCGAACTCGAAAGATTACTCCCTCTCTGCCGACATCGATCTAAATGTTTTTTGTAAATCCTCACGAAACCGAGTTCGACTAAGTTTTTCCCGGCGGTCATGTTTTCGGGATGCTTGCGATAATAGAGGGTGACGCGATCGATTACGACTTTGGTTACGCCATTTTCCCAAGCCCGAATAAACCAATCCGTATCTTCCGCAAATTTGAGCGTTTCGTCGTAAAAGCCGACGCGATCGAAGACAGATTTACGATAAAGGGCGCTGCCAATGTTAATATAATTGTAAGGAGTTTCTGTGGGTTCAAAATTGCCATCCTCGTCGGGTTTCATATTCTGAATTAACCCTTGAACGATATCAACTTCTGGATTCTCTTTTAAGTAGTTGGCTTGTAGGTGAAGTTTATCTTCCGACCATAAATCGTCAACATCTAAAAAGGCGATCGCGTCCCCAGTCGCTTTTTGAATCCCGCGATTGCGGGCGGCGGCAGGCCCGCGATTCTCTTGGAAAATATAGTGAATGCTGTCCTGAAATTGGGCGGCGACTTTTGCGGTTCCATCTGTCGAACCGTCATCAATGACTAAAATTTCGAGTTCCGGATAGTTTTGTTTTTTGACATTTGCGATCGCTGTTGCTAAAAACCGTTCGCCATTGTAAACGGGAATGATGACGCTAATCGAAAAAGAGGAATTTTCCATCATTCTAAAGTCGCTCTAAGAGCGCTGAAATAGTTTGAGGGACTTGCTCGATATCAGTACCGAGTTCGAGATAATAAGATGGCACTTTACCGGCAACTTGCATCATGATTTTACAGGCTTCTTTCCCTGCACCGGGCAATTGAATGGTAGTGCTGGGAACGAGGGAGGCTAAGGCGGCTGCTACTGAGGTTGGCGTAACCGTCGTCTCGGTTTTTCCCGTTATTCGCGGAATTAAAATCGCTTTAAGCGGAAAACGCGAGATAATTTTTTCGGGGAAATGTTGGTTTAAAAAGTACACCGCTTTCTCGGATTCGAGACGATCGCGGTTGCTAATCGCCGTGGCTAAAAAAGGCAGCCTTTCCAAATCGTCGGCGTTTTTTTTGCCGGTACTGTAGATGCTAAAAGCGGTGGGATTGGGATCGCAGGAGACTAAACTATAGTCGTCGCTGGCATAAAATAAATCTGAACTCAGGCAAGCTAAAGCCGTTGTCGATTTGCCCGAACCGCCTTTTCCGACTAATAACGCGCCGCCGTGGGGATGTCCGACTGCACCGCCATGCACGAGTTGAATTCCGCGTTGCGAAAACCAAACATTAAAAATAGTTCTCAGGGGCGAACCGCCTTCCCAATAGGGCAGTTGGGCGGCAGTTTCTACCCAATAAATTCCTAAGTTGCGATCGCGGTCTAATAAACTTAAGGCATAGGAACCCCATTGAAAACTGGTATGGATGCGATCGCTATTAAAACCCAAAATCTCCCCCCGCTTGGGATGATGCTGATATCGCTTCCACGGCGGCGGCGGCATTGGCGTGTGGGTGGAATGACTGTCCCACAGACAAACCGTTAAATCTGCCTCGGAAAAGGGTTCTACCGCAAGATGTTCGAGGGCCGGAGTCAAGTCGGGAATTAACGCCTCTGTTGCAAATTGCAAGCGAATTTTAAAGCCAGCAATACAATAAAAGCGATCGCGCGTTCCTCCGACAGATGTTACTGCTTTTTGGAACAATTCCTCGATACTTTCAAAAAATGCCAGAGAATCTTGCGGTGTCGTATCCGGAATGGAATGGTTGGCAATCATTACGCCTCAACTTTGGCGCGGGGCCAGCCCATATCTTCATCGACATCGTGAATGGGATCGAGGGCGAGTAACTCTTCCATATCGGTATATTTTTGGAGGCTGGGCGCTTCAAAAACCAACTTTTCTCCGATTTCTATCCCTGCCTTCGTTCCCCCGTTGGCAGCGGTTTCTGGGGCTTCTAAACTCGCATCTGGGGCAATCATTTCTTCTTGCTGCAACTCTTCGATAAAGCGCTCGATCGCGCTCGTTATCGTTTCGCGATCGCCCTGATAATGCTGACAGATTGCCTCGACGACTTCACCCGCCGATTCTCCTCGCGCTAACCCTTCCCAAATATCGGCTCCCGCTCCCAATAAACTGTAGTAATCGCCTTTTTCTAAGTTAACGATAACGACTTCGCCATCAATTGTTTCATGAACGACTTTAGGCGAGTTGACGCGAAATCTGAGGGTATTATTCATGAGTTGTAGGGATCGATGAAAGAAAAAGATTGGACGATAGACGCAAACCCGAGATTAAGATTTACTTAACCATACATTAAACTATCGAGTTATTTATGTAAAGTTTTATTCAATTTTGCAAAGATTTTATGAAGATTAAGAGCTTTTGCTCGGTTTGAAAACCTGCTTTCTGACGAGCGAGAGGGGGCGTAGAAGATAGTAAAGAAAGACCGGGAATTCGGCTTGCGGCCAAAGCAACCAATCGCTCGTTGTCGGGACGAAAAGCAATTGCAGGAAGTAGCGAACGCGATCGCGCCATCGTTCCCGCGCCAGAAGGTGAAAGCGAGTCTTACTACCATCTTTCTCGGTGCGATCGACTGAATCGAACAGTCGTTCGCTGACTTGTTGCGCGAGAATTTTGACCTCTGGCTCGGCTTCGATTTGTTGTAAAATGGTTTCTGGGAGGGGCAGTTCGAGGAGATCGCGCGCTAAGAATAATCCCAAAAATAGCATTCGCCGACCGCCCTTAATGCGAGCTAATTCCAACACTTTATCCCAATTTAACTGGGGATGATTGCGAACGATCGCAGCCACATCGCAAATGCGCGCCAGTTGCGTCCAACAATCCTTGGTTCCGTGTCCGCAGATCGCCAGTAACATCATTTCTGGGGAAAGATTCGGGACGCTTTCACCGGCAATCGCAACCGTTTCGAGATTGTTCCAATCGGCTTCCGAATTGAGGGAAAAACAGAAATAAAGCGGCATAATTCCCCAATGCAGTTCTACGACAAACCCCGTTTGAGGATGTACGAAAGGATAGGCAGCTTCGCGCACGAGATGCTGAATTTGTGAAGATTGAATGAAGGCGGCTTCTTGTTCGGGGGTGACTTCAATACGCTCGATTTTCATGCCATATCCTTCAGCCAGCAAGAGCGCTTTTGCCTTTTCCACATCGCGCGATCGCACTAAAATATCCAAATCGCAAAATTGTCGCAACGATAAGTTCCCATAAGCCGCCGCCGCTAAAACCGGCCCTTTGAACGGGAGAGTGTCAATTCCTTGCGCTTTAAAGAGGTTGAGAAGTCGCACCAATTCGCCGCTTAATAACAAGCTGTGGCGCGTTTGGTTGTGGAACTCGCGGCGCAACTGCATTAAAATTGGCTGGGGAATCGCTGACGATCGCGCCGCCTTCAATCCTGCCCAGAACAAGGGTAAGACTCGATGCTGGGTTGCCATTTCTAGCAACTCCGCCCAGTTGAGATTTTCTTGAAGCAAAACTTCGAGGCGTTCGGCTTTTTCTGCCTCTGACTGAGTGCTGGTGCAACACAGAAGCACGGCGACTTCTGGGCGCATGGGGCGAGTTGAAACGCGATCGCGGGATTTCAGTAACATCAGCCTTCACTCCTCAACAACAGCCAGTTTAATACTACCTCTTGACTCAGCGATCGCGGTGGAAGTTGCGATAGTCGGGGCGCAATTTTAACGATCTGCACATCCACCTCTTGAAGAGGGGACTTGCGTCGATCGGCTTTTACAATCCCTTCTTCCCCTACGAAACGGCGTTGAATTTCGAGGAGTTCTCTCTACAATCAATGCTAATAACTTTGCAATTGTTCCAATAATGTCCCCGTTTCTCCTGCTGCCCAACGCGCGAAATGTTTGGCGAGGGGCGGGGCAAAAAGCAGCGTATTAGTGAACCCAGAAAACAGATGCAACCCTTCTATCCCCGCAAGCGCGCCGACGAGGGGAAGGGAGTTGGCGGCGTAGGCGACGAGACAGCGGTGCCAAGTGGCGGGGAGTGGGGCGAGGGAGGGGAAAATATTGGCGATCGCGTCCCGAATTTTGGCTTCGCTGGCGGCCGCATCGGGGGTAAAATGGGGATTGGCGATCGCGCGGCTGAGTTGACCGAGGATGAAATGGCGATCGCGAAATTGTATCGCACCCGCATCGAGAATTGGGGGGACGGGTTCGCCGCTTTCCCGCTTCCACAAGGGTTCAAATTCCGGTTGAATGGCTTTCTCTTCTAGCTCAAAGCGATCGATAATAGCGGGCATTACTAATGTTTGCAGTCGCAATTCCTCTACCGGCGGCGTTTCCAAAATTTCGGTTTGGGTAAAATACAGTTTCACCGGAATACCGCACTTTTGCAGCAGCGCGCGACTCAATCCCCCCGCACAGATGGCAATATGTTCGGCAAAATAAGTCCCTTCGGCAGTTTTCACCCCAACCGCGCGATCGCCATTGTAGGCAAAGCCGGTAACTTCTTCCGGTTGTAGCACTCCCCCCGCCCGCCCAAAAGCTTGGAGATAGGCGCGATTGGTTTGCTGCGGTTCGATGTGTCCGTGGGGAAGCAGCAGCGCGCCGGAAATCGCATTGGGGTTGAGGAGGGGTTCGATTTCGTTCGCTTCTGAAGGGGTAAGGCGGCGCGCGGGCAAGGCAAAGCGATTATAGTCGGTTGCAACGGTATCGGGATCCTCTTCCGGTTCTATCGTCAGTAACGTCTCGAATTCCCGAAACTGCGTATCTGCGTCCAATTCCTGGGAGAGTTGGCGGTGAACGGCGATTCCTTCTTCGCACAACTGGCGCGTTAAGGGCGAAGTTCCCGCCCAATAAGCCAGCCCGCCATAACTATAGCGCGTTGCATTCGCGATCGTGCTGTCCGGCTCCAATAACAGGACGCGCAGCCCTTGTTTTTGCAGTTCGTAACCCAGAGCCGCGCCCGTAAGACCGCCGCCCACTACTATCCAATCGTAGGTATTCATGCAGAATATTTTAATTCATTTAAGCCTTAAAAAATTACAATTCGGAATTTAACTCTGGGATTTTCTTCGCGAAGGGATTTTGGAAAAAAGCGCCGGTTTGCGGCGGCAGGGCGGGGTTAGAAACGACTTCCGCTAAACTTTTGATAACGCCGGTTAGCGGAATGGCGAGGATTACGCCTAATAAGCCGCCAATTTTTGCACCCATTAATAAGGCAACAAAGATAACAACGGGCGATAAGCCGGTTAAGTTGCCCATAATCCGAGGGGCGACTAAATTATCTTTAACCTGTTGCAGCGCGATCGCAACAGCTAAAACTTCTAAAGCTAAGCGCCAATCGATAAAGGAAACAATCAAAACTACCGTGGCAATTCCTAACGTTGCCCCCACGAAAGGTAGCACTTCCATAATCCCAATAAACACGGCAAATAGCAAGAAAAATGGCACGCGCAAAGCAAAGAAAGCGAAAGTTAAGGTCGTCGCCATAAAGATTCCCAACCACAACTGTCCGAAGACAAACCCCTGTAAATTTCGCTGCAATGAGCAGGTCAATTCTGTTTGAATGCGCGGCGAAAAGATGCGAGTAATACTCGTCCACAAGCGTTCGCCATCCACTAGCATATAAAAAGAAATTACTAAAATTAGAACTAAGTCCAAAAACCAGTTAAACGTTCCCAGCACTAGCTCAAAACTACTCGATGCAATGGCTTGCGTTTGCGCTTGAAGCTGTTCGAGCAACTTAAACGTTAAACTCTTGAGATCGAAGGGTAAGTTATGCCCTGTCGTCCAGATTTGTAAGTCCGATAACTGCTGTCGCGCCGACTCTAATAATGCAGGAAATCGGGTAACTAATTGTCTGCCTTGATTGAAGACGGGAGGGGCAATCGTTACGCCAATTAAAACAACAATTGCAGCCGCTAATAAATACACGAGGAGGGCGGCGACAGTTCGCGGTAAAAATTGCGTTAGGGCGGCGACAGCGTAGTTCAATAAAAAGGCAATTAAACCAGCCGTTAGTAAAATACTAATCGTTTCACCGACATATCCTAACGCTACTAATGTCAACCATCCTGTTATTAAAATTAACAGCCAGGTGAGTAGTAATTTTTGGAGAGGCGTGAAAATTTGATTCATGCGGGGTACTAAAATATCCAGAGGCTCGAGGGATAACAAGAGGGCTGAAAACAGCGATAATCTGGGGTTGAATTCCCCCCTCGCTCAAAAAAAGGGGAGTCTTTCCACAACCCCCAACCCAGAAAATGTTCCCTCAATTCTACCAGACTGTTTTCGCGGCTTATCTCAACCCAAGCCTAATCGCTTAAGCATACTGCTGAATAACGCGATCGGCAGCGCGCAATCCGGATAAATAAGCGCCGTGAACGGTAGCGCGATATTTAACGCTGGTATGTTCCCCTGCGAAAAAGAGTTTATCGGCGACGGGTTCTCCGAGGGTTTTGAAGTCGTTTAAAGTTGCACCAACCGCACTATAAGAATAGCAACCGCCTGCAAACACATCGCTTCCCCAGCGCGTCACCAAAAGGCGTTGTGGCGGCGCAACTTTGGAGCCGAAAATACTTTTTAGAACCTCTAAAACTTCGGCTTGAATTTGAGCATTAGACTGAGTTTCCATTGCTGTTGCGGCGCTTCCTAGGGCAAAAGTAACGAGAATGTTTGCTTTGCTGAAAGTGCGGGCATTGAGGAAGTAAGGATAGCGCCCTCGCTGGGGATAAGTAGAGCCAAAATATTGTAACTTAGTATCCCAAAAAGGGCGTTGAAACTGCAAAATAACTTTGTTGACGTTACCCATACCGACGGTACGAATGGCGCGACGTAGAGAAGTTGGAAGTTCGGGCGTAAAGGATACTCTACCTTGTTTGAGAACGCCTAATGGTAGAGTTATAACGGCGCATTGTCCGACAAATTGACCTCGATTGGTTGTAATCGTAACCTGTTCTTCCTCGTAGTTAATCTTTTTAACGATTTGTTGGGTTTGAATTTCTGTATCTCGCGCCAGATAATTCGTAACCGCGTCATAACCGCCCGGAAAGATAACTTCTTTTCCGGAAAACGCTTCGTCATTGTCCCACGTTTGCGCCGACAGTTTTTCTAAGGGACAACCCATATCAAATTCTAAATAACCGCCGAGTTGATATTGCATTAAAGGTGCAGTTAATGCTTTTGCATCAATGCGGCGAATCGCTTCAGCAACGCTGATATCAGTTTCGAGATCGGTTGCTAAAGCTGAAACGCGATCTAGTAAATTCTCGTACTTTTGTTCCGATCGCGCAATTTCTGCTGCGGTGAAAGGTTTGCCCGCGCGATCGTAGATTTCCCAGCTATCGTCCTCCGTTACAAAGGTTTTTGCACCCGCCTCCCGCGCTAACTTGACTAAAGGATTGCCTTCAATTCCGTGAATCCATGCAGCGCCGAGATCTAAAGGGATACCGAGAGAGCGATCCGTATGAATTCGACCGCCGACGCGATCGCGCCCCTCCAAGACAATGACTCTCAACCCCTCCTCCCGCAAGCGTTTCGCCGCAGCTAGCCCCGCAATTCCCGCCCCCACCACCAGCACGGGCAGGCTTTCTTTCGCAGGCGAGAACATCCGCGAACAGGCAGAACTCAGTAATAATGCGGAAGTGCCGAGGATAAATCGGCGGCGACTGCGGCGAAAGCGATGGGACATTTGGGAAAAAATTCCTACTTCAAAAGACTGCTTAGAGCTAGTTTAAAATAGATCGCGCGCTACTAAGTCTGCTAAGTCTATTTCTGCGATCGATGCCTCTTAACTCGCTGCTTTAAAGCGCGCCCTCAATCGGGTTAATATCAGCAAGCAGCCGTTGAATTTGACTTTGCGATTAATCCTAAACTCTTCACCCCAAAAAAACTTACAATTTCGCAATTAACTTTTCTACCCGTTCCTTCACTTCATCCCGAACGCGCGGAAAAATTTCCGGTTGTTCGGCAGGATCGTCTAATTGCCAATCTTCAAATATCTCTCGCAATAGCCATTCTTCAGGTAAGTTTACCCCGCAACCGCACAAAGAAATGACCGCATCAAAATCTTTAGGACTAAAATCGCTCAATGCCTTAGAAGTTTGGGTTCTGATATCAATTCCTACTTCAGCCATCGCTTCAATCGCGTGAGGATTGACTTGACTTGCTTCTAAACCGGAACTCACAATCTCAACTTTTCCCGCAGCGAGTTTTTTGGCAAACCCTTCAGCCATTTGCGAGCGGGCTGAGTTTTTCTTGCAAACAAACATGACTTTTTTCATGACTTTTACTTACCTCTTAATTCTGACTTCGCATTTACTCTATTTCTTTATGGCGTAGGGAGAGAACATAAAATCTTCCTAACGATGGGACTATCTCTATATAGATGAACGGCACTGACTTAAGGCTGGTGGGCGCTGCCCACCCTACTAGACCTTATTTACTCTATTTTTTTATCGCGTAGGGAGAGAATATAAAATCTTCCTAACGATGGGACTATCTCTATATAGATGAACGGCACTGACTTAAAGCTGGTGGGCGCTGCCCACCCTACAAAATATCAATAACGACGTTGTATACAACGTCTCTACGGCGATTTTTCAACTCTTATTTCAGCGCCATTCCTATATAGAATACTACAACAGCGGTGTATTATTCAGACAGCGCGGGTCGCAAAGCGTTGCTTTTTCCGGTTCGCGAGGAAACCAAAATGCTGTTTTCTTACAAAATTCCACTAACATTAACATCACAGGAACTTCAATTAAAACGCCGACAACAGTCGCCAATGCTGCGCCAGAATTCAAGCCGAATAACATCACTGCTGTCGCGATCGCAACTTCAAAGTGATTGCTTGCCCCAATCAAGGCAGCAGGGGCAGCATCTTCATAGGTAATCTTTAATTTCAATGCTGCCACGTAACCGATGAGGAAGATAAAGTTGGTTTGGATAAATAAGGGGACGGCAATTAAGAGAATATGCAGGGGATTGTTGACAATCAGTTCTCCCTTAAAAGCAAATAAAAGCACTAACGTGAGTAACAAAGCACTCACCGCGATCGGACTGAGATAGTGCAGAAATTGCCGCTCGAACCAATCTTTCCCCTTATGTTTAAAAATCCAGTACCGGCTAAAGATTCCCGCTACTAATGGTAAGCCGACGTAAATTAACACCGATAAAACAATGGTTTCCCAAGGGACGGTCAAATTATTCGCCGATAACAGCCATTTTCCTAAAGGCGCATATAAAAATAGCATCGCTAGCGAATTAACCGCCACCATAACTAAAGTATGTCCTTGGTTGCTGTAGGACAGATATCCCCACATCAATACCATTGCCGTACAAGGTGCAATTCCTAATAAAATCGTTCCGGCAATGTAGGAATTTGCTAGCGAAACTTCCGTGCCGCGAATAACTTCAGTGGCACTCAACCAGGGACGAAATAACCCACCCAAAAAAAACTGCGCGAAAACCACCATAGTAAATGGCTTTATTAACCAGTTGACGACGAGCGTAAGTAGGACGGGTTTGGGTGTTTTGGCAGCTTGTAAGGCTTGAGAAAAATCAATTTTAACCATGATGGGGTACATCATGAAAAATAGACAAATGGCAATGGGAATTGAGACATTGTAGATGCTCATCGCATCCAAATTTTGGGCGATACCGGGAAATAATCTGCCCAATGCAATGCCGATCGCAATGCACAATATCACCCACAAAGTCAAGTATTTTTCAAAAATATTAAGTCGTCCTCCCGCTCGAACGGGTTGTGAAGCGGGAGGAGTGATTCTATCGGTCATAAATTTCTCCAGTTAGTCGGCTAAGATGCGATCGCAAAAATCCTTTTCTTATTTCAACTATTCTCAATCGGAGACATTAAGAGTAGGTAAAGAGTAGGTAAAGCAGCAAACCGAAATGACTTTCCGGGCTGAATGCTTAAACCTGTTAAAACGGATCTCGAGCGAGTAAATCTGTTCTACGGAACGACGAGAGAAGTTCAGTTCTAAAAGGTTCGAGCGCTAAACTTGCAATTTTCGGTAAACTGAAAGCGATAGCCCGCAACAGTATGGAGGGGAAACCTTGTTAGACGAACAAGCCAAAAAGACGCTACTGCGCAAAATTCCGCACGGACTGTATATCTGTGGCGTTAAAGGAAACGACGAACTCAACGGCTTCACGGCGAGTTGGGTGATGCAATCCTCATTTCAGCCACCAATGATTGTAACCTGCGTCAGAGGAGATTCCGGTTCTCACGCCGCGATCGAGCAAAGCGGCGTATTTACCATCAGTTTCCTCGATAGTAACCAAAAAGAAATTGCCGCAAAATTCTTTAAGCCCCAACGAATCGTCGGCGATAAACTGGCAGACGTTGATTATATCACCGGCCCTGAAACCGGCTGTCCGATTCTCACCGACTCCCTCGGTTATGTCGAATGTAAAGTCGTCGGTTCCCTCAAAAACGGCGACCACACCGTCTTTTTAGGCGAAGTCATCGGTGCGAAGGTGTATCGAGAGGGCGAACCCCTTTTACTAGAAGCTACGGGTTGGCAATACGGCGGGTAGTTAACAGGGAACAGGGAATTCGCTAAAATCTCCCGTTCCCCCATCTCCTCCCTCCGTTCACCTGACATCAACTCGCCGCTTAATAAAAAGGAAAAAAAGATGCCTTTAATCAAAGTTTTATCCTCAGCCGCAGCACCCGAGAAAGCAACAGTTGAAAAGTTGCTAAAAAGCCTCTCAGCTAAATTAGCAAAACATACAGGCAAGCCAGAATCCTACGTGATGACGGCTTTTGAACCCGATGTCGCCATGACTTTTGGCGGAACGACCGACCCGGTGTGTTACATCGAAGTCAAAAGTGTCGGTACGATGAATCCCTCTCAAACTAAAGCCATGAGCGAAGATTTTTGCGAGTATGTCGCAGAAATGTTGGGCATTTCCGCGCAGAGAATCTACATCGAATTTGCCGATGCGAAAGGGGCAATGTGGGGCTGGAATAAATCGACTTTTGGTTAATACAAAGCCTCGGATTTGCCGGAGAAGTTACGAAACTTATCGGGTTTATACCAATTTAAGATGACGTTGCCTAGAATCAACTCTCCTAAATTCTCAGGATAGCGGTGCGTTACGCTTCGCTAACACACCCTACTTTTCATTCTATGCAGCTTCGTATCAATCTGGTATTAGTGGGGTCTTTAAACCCTAAAAGTTTGCGCTCGAAGGTTGATTTGACTTAACTAAAGTGAGTTGTTCGGAAACCGAAGGAATTAATGATTGATTTTGTCCGTAATTACGAATTACGAATTACGAATTACGAATTACGAATTGCCTTTGCGTCGGGTTTATGTTTGCTGTTACTAGGAAATGGGGCAGCCTACGCTCAAAGCAATTCCGCTGAGATGGCTGCAACGCACCCCGACTCACTCCCGGCGTTGGAACAAGACCTCGAATTGCCGCCGCTAGGAGATTCGGAGAGGTTCTTACCCCCGGTGATAGAAGCGCGCTTGGTGCTGCGCTTGCGCGATCGCCGCCTTTACTACTATCTTGGCGAAGAAGTGATACAAAGCTATCCCGTCGCTGTCGGTCGCCAAGGGTGGGAAACGCCGACAGGAAGCTTTAGCGTCCTGCAAAAAGTGCAGGAACCCACCTGGCAGCATCCTTTTACCCGCAAAATCATCCCGCCGGGACCGGAGAATCCCCTCGGGGCGCGCTGGATTGGCTTTTGGACGGACGGACAAAACTCGATTGGCTTTCACGGTACGCCGAACGAAGAACTCATCGGTCAAGCAGTTTCTCACGGTTGCGTGCGGATGCGCGATCGCGATATCGTCGCTTTGTACGAAAAGGTTGAAATGGGAATGCCCGTGATTGTCGAACCCTGAATCTAAGACAAATCAGACAATTTCGGTAATTGCGCTCAACCGTCGTGTAGCTTGAGGAAGTGCAACAATTCCATCCCAAACCCAAACTCTTCATGGCTGACGTTATTGACTACAAAATCTACGGCAACGACCTTCAACTTGTTGAAATCGAACTTGACCCTCGCGAAGGCGTGCAAGCCGAAGTCGGTACAATGACTTACATGGAACAAGGCATTGAAATGCAAACCGGACTCGGCAGCGGTGGTTTATCCGGGGGTTTGTTTAGCGGTTTCAAGCGAATGCTAACCGGGGAAAGTTTTTTTATTACCACCTTTGCTAATGGCAGCAATCGCAAAGCCCGCGTCGGTTTTGCAGCCACCTCTCCCGGTCAAATTATTCCCCTCGACTTAGCCAGATTGGGAGGCGAATTTTTATGTCAAAAAGATGCCTTTTTATGCGCGGCTAAAGGAATTGATATTGGTGTTGCCTTTACCAAGCGCATTGGCGCGGGCTTTTTTGGCGGCGAAGGATTTATCCTTCAGCGCTTGCGCGGCGACGGTTTGGCTTTCGTGCAGGCGGGCGGTGCGATTATCGAGAAAAATTTAGCGCCGGGAGAGGTTTTACGCGTCGATACAGGTTGTTTGGTTGCCTTTGCACCGACAGTGAAGTACGACATCCAAATGGTCGGCGGCGTAAGAAATATGCTGTTCGGGGGCGAGGGATTATTTCTAGCCAAGATGACTGGACCGGGGCGAGTTTACGTGCAAAGTTTACCTTTTTCTCGCCTGGTCGATCGCATTACCTTCCCCCTACAAAAACAAATTCAAGCCTTAACGGGGAATATCGGTTCCTAGAATGCTCCTTTTTCTGGGTAAATTTCGCTAAAGTCGAAGCTCGAGTCGCCGCGCAAAGAGGGGAATTAAGTCAAACTAGGAAGGATAATTTCTTATCTTCAATCCAGTCCTTGGCGATGTTCCCTATTGAGGCAAGTTGTGAAAGCAATGGTAATCACCCGGCACGGCGGTCCGGAGGTCTTCACTTGGCAGGAAAGACCTAAACCCCTGGTGAACGAGTTTGATGTTTTGGTGCAAGTCCGGGCGACTTCCATCACTCCGGTGGATAGTAAATTGCGCAGTGGCTACTTTGTCACCCGACATTTTCCGTTGATTCTCGGATACGACGTTAGCGGTATTGTGGTTGAAGCGGGCGATCGCGTCTCAAAATTCCAGATTGGCGACGAAGTGTATGCTTCGTTAAATATTCTACGGGATGGCGCGAATGCTGAATATGTGGCAGCGGACAGCCGCAGCATCGCCCTCAAACCCAAAACTATCGACCATGCGACTGCTGCTATTTTACCTCGGGCTGCGATCGCGGCTTGGGAAGCACTGCACCAGCACGCTCGAGTCCAACCCGGACAAACCGTTTTAATTCATGCCGGGGCCGGAGGAGTGGGACATCTCGCCGTTCAGTTAGCCAAGTCACACGGCTGTCACACGATTGTCACTGCCAGCCGCAAGGAGGCGATGCGATTTTGTCGGGATACCCTCAAAGCGGATGAAGTCATCGATTACAAAAGTATGGACTTCGTGCAACAAGTCATGTCTATCTCGCCGGATAAAGGACATCCCATTGTCATTGAGACTAACAGCAACGATCTATGGGCGCGATCGCTCGACGGCATGGCAACCTCCCCCCAACTTCCCCCCAGCGAAGAAAAACTCTTTTTAAAAAAAGCGACGCAGTACCACGAATCGGTCGGATTTCCAGCAGCTTATAAGCTGCATTTAGACCGACAAAGACAAATTCTGTCTCTAATTAGCGAGCTTGTCGATAGCGCTCAATTAGTCCCCCACATCGCCTATAAACTCAAGTTGAGCGAAGTTGCGCGCGGTCATGCCCTGCAAGAAAGCGGTAACATTATCGGCACAATTTCGGTTGAATTGTAAGTCTTGAATATTGAATAATAAGGGATACATTACGCACGATTTTGAGAGCGCATCTTAATACCCAACTTGAATTCCGACTCCATTCGGAGAACCGTAGTAAACGGAAAATCCTGAATTGCTGGGATAAGAATACGGATACCCATAAACGCGGTTTCCGGGAACGATAACGGTGGGGTTGACGATAACAGTCGTATTGGAAGGGGCGGGATAGCGCCGCTGCGTCGGGTAAGGGGAAGGATAAGCTGGTTGCAGGATGGGCGAGATACGCGGCGAGTTGTTGATGATGGGGCTGAGGTTGATATAGCTGTTGGGCTGTTGGCTGGGAAAGCCTTGCACGGGGTTGGGATTCTGGATGATAATAACTTGGGCGCGTACCGGAAGCGCGATCGCGAGGGCAGCGACAGTCAACGTTAACGGAAAGAGTGGGTGTTTGAGGTTCATGGCGAATTGAAGCGGGGTAACGGATAGGACAATTAACAGAACTGTTGAAGCGAAATCCGCAATAGATGGGCGAAGACGAATTTCAGCCCTTTCAGGTTCCCTAAAAATTTTAACGGCTATCCCCCCGGAGCGAGTACAATTAAGGTTTCCCCTCAATTTTCCCTTTAGTTTAAACTTCGGCATGAGTTCGGAAACCCAAGAAGCGTTTCAACAAAAGTATCGAGCCGGGAAAGAAGCGTTCGAGCGCGGGCAGTATCGTCTCAGTATCGAGCAGTTAGAAACCGCTTGTGCGTTGAGTAACAAAACCTCTCGCTTGGGGGGCGAGGCGCAGTTATGGTTGGTGACGGCTTATCAAGCAGCCAATCAAACCAATGATGCGATCGCGCTATTGCAAACCTTACAAAAACATCCTAATTCTACCATTCGCCACCAAGCGCGCCGCGTACTCGAAATTATTCGCGCGCCCGCCCTCAAACGCCCCAAGGAGTGGATGACGGAAATTCCCGATTTGGCGAATTTATCGGACAGCGACGTACAAAATCGTTACGTTACCCCCTCGAAACCGCAACAATCCAAACCCGAGCCTCCTGCTGCCGAACCCGTCGATCTCTCCCAGGTTGACACCAAGGATAATAATTTTATCTGGTTGGCGTTAGTGGCGATCGCGCTTTTATTCGGCGCGCTATTTTTCCTGCAATCTTCCCCATGAAGTCTCGGCGACTCCAAGTTTTCCTCGGGTTTGCCCTTCTCGCGATCCTGGTTGCGATCGCGGTAATTGGGTTCGGACGCTCGCCCGATCGCATCGCCCGTCCCGCACCCCTACCCCAAGACCCTTTCATCCAAGTCTACACCAATCACAATCCTACCGATTCGGCTAACTATACCGAGCCGTACCGCAAGATTGCCCGCGAAGGCGATAACCTCGAACAAATTATCGTTGATGCGATCGCATCGGCGCAATCTTCTATCGATGTCGCCGTCCAAGAATTGCGCCTCCCCAACATTGCCCTCGCCCTCGCGACCAAACGCCAAGCCGGACTCAGCGTGAGAGTGGTTCTCGAAAATACCTACAATCGCGCTTGGGGCGACTTAACCCCCGCCGAAATTCAACAATTGGACGATCGAGAGCGCGATCGCTACAATGACTTCTTAGCCTCCAGCGATCTCGATAAAGACGGCAAACTCAGCGACGACGAAATCAATCAAGGCGATGCCCTAGTTATTCTACGCAATGCAGGCATCCCCGTTATCGACGATACCGCCGATGGCAGCAAGGGTTCGGGATTGATGCACCACAAATTTATCGCGATCGACGGCGTAACCACAATCGTTACCTCCGCTAACTTCACCCCCAGCGACATTCACGGCGACTTCAGCGCCCCGGAAACGCGCGGTAACGCTAACAACCTCCTCGCCATCCGCGATGCCACCTTAACCGCTATCTTTACAGAAGAATTTAATCTACTCTGGGGTGACGGCCCCGGCGGCAAACCCGATAGCAATTTTGGCTTGCAGAAACCCTACCGCCCCGCCCGACAACTGCAAGTCGGACATTCCCTCGTCACCGTCCAATTTTCTCCCACTTCCAGCACCCAACCTTGGAGCTTTAGCACGAATGGGTTAATCGGTCAAGTCTTAAATCGGGCGAATGAGTCGGCAAACTTAGCGCTGTTTGTCTTTTCCGAACAGCCCCTCGCCGATATCCTGGAAACGCGCCACCAGCAAGGCGTAGAAATTAAAGCCTTAATCGACCCAGAATTCGCCTTTCGCAGCTATAGTGAAGGATTAGATCTGCTCGGCGTGGCCTTGAGCGATCGCTGCAAATACGAACTCGACAATCGTCCCTGGCAATCTCCCCTTTCCAGCGTCGGCGTTCCCGAACTTCCCAAAGGCGATAAACTGCACCACAAATTCGGCCTCATTGATGACACAATCGTTATTACCGGCTCGCATAACTGGTCTGAAGCAGGCAATCGTAACAACGATGAAACCCTCTTAGTCATAGAAAACGCGATCGTTGCCGCCCACTACAAACGCGAATTCGAGCGCTTGTACAAAGGGGCCACTCTCGGCATTCCCGCCCCCGTCCGCCAGAAAATCGACGAACAGAAGAAAACCTGTCCTCAAATTAGCGCGCCGACAAGCACCGCAACGCCGGACGCAACCGGAGAATCAACCGTGGGAAAAGTAGACGTGAATACTGCAACGCCGGACGCAACCGGAGAATCAACCGTGGGAAAAGTAGACGTGAATACCGCCACTCGCGCCGAACTCGAAGCCCTACCGGGAATCGGCCCGACTCTGGCAAAACGCATCTTAGAAGCGCGGCGACAGCGACCGTTTACCTCCCTTGATGACTTTGCCCAGCGAGTCCCCGGAATTAGTCCGAGATTGCGCAATCAGCTTGCCGAGCGGATAACTTGGTGAGGGGAGAACTTAATCTTCGTGGTCTTCAAAAGGATCGCTCAACTCAGCAGCCGGAGCGCCGAAAGACATATAGATAGCGTAGGCCGCGATCGCGACGACCACAGCAGCGATACTAATAATAAAAACTGTTGCAGGTTCCATACTCGATCCAAACATAAGAGACAGGATACCCTTATAATATTACAGAACATTAACAAAAATATCATAGATACTGTATTGGGTACCCTATGGCACAACAAACTCGGCTAGGCGATATACTCAAGCCTCTCAACTCTGAATACGGTAAAGTCACTCCCGGTTGGGGAACCACGCCAGTAATGGCAGTCTTTATGGTCTTGTTTTTCTTGTTTTTAGTCATCATTTTGCAGATCTACAACTCAGACCTGCTACTCAATAACGTTAACGTCGATTGGAAAAGCTTGGGACGATAACCTCCTTCCCCTTTGAACTCGAGTTAACGAATCGACGCTCCCGGATTTATCCGGGTTTTTTAATTGTAATAATTTCCGACCCACGTAGAAGACCCATGAACATCTTTGGTATCGGCTTGCCCGAAATGCTCTTAATTCTAGCAATTGCCCTGTTAATCTTCGGTCCCAAGAAACTCCCCGAAATCGGTCGCAGCATGGCAAAAGCCCTTCGCAGCTTTCAAGAAGCCTCCAATGAATTTCAGAATGAATTAAAACGAGAAGCCCGGGATATCGAAGAGTCTGTTCGGATGAAAGCCCAACTTGAAGCATCTCCAGAAGGGGAAGCTAACACGCTCGCTCAAAAAAACGAAGAAGCACCCAAAACTTAAAACCTCAAAAAGAATAGTAACAATTCTTAAACGTTTGTAACGAACGCTGGGCGATGGCGCGCGAATTTCACGTCGATTGAGATTTTTTCGTTGCGCGTTGCGTTTTGAGTTTGAAACTTCCGCATCAACGTTCCTCAGCAGAAGGAGGTTCAAATCGATAGCCGAACCCTCGAATCGTCTTAATTAAAGAGGGTTGAGCGACATCGACCTCAATCTTTTTGCGAATTTGACCGATATGAACGTCTACGACGCGCTGGTCGCCGACAATCTCGGAATAGTCCCAAACCTCGCTAATGAGCTTCGGACGCGATAGCGCTTGTCCGGGATGGCTGGCCAAAAAGTAGAGAAGGTCGAACTCGAGCGCCGTGAATTGAACGATATTGCCGCCGAGCGTGACCTCGCGGCGTTCCGGGTCGATCGCTAGATTGCCGAAAACGAGCGTTTGCTTCGTCGTTGAAGGCGTTACCATGCGCTGGCGCTTGAGAATCGCATTGACGCGAAACTCGAGTTCTTGCAGGTCGAAAGGCTTCGTTAAATAATCATCAGCACCTTTTCGGAAACCTGTCGCTTTATCTTCAGTATCGGTGCGGCTGGTTAACATCAGGACAAAGACATCGGTTCGTTTCTGCATTTCTTCGCACAAGTTGTAACCCAGAGCATCCGGCAAGTTAACGTCGAGAATTACGAGATCCGGGTTAAATTGAGCGAAGATTTCCAGAGCGCTTTTCCCATTGTCAGCCGCTTCCATCTGATAGTTTTTTTGACTCAAAAAACGCAGAATCAGATTTCGGATTGCAGGATCGTCGTCCACAATAAGAATTTTGGCGGGGGGCATATTTACAGTTCTTTACGAGAAAAAACTAGAGGGATAGAGGAATCAAGCATAGAGAATTTGCACTTGCGAGCGGGAGAGTACGCCCTAGATCGGTATTCTAGACAAAAATGGAACCGGAACGGGAGCGCTGCTTCATTAATTATCAATCGCCCAATAGGATAACCTAAAAAGCTATCCTTCTAGGACAGAGCTTGTAAGCCCCTAATCTCGGTCTAATTTAACAAAAACTCGATTTCACATCCAATTGTCGGCAAGTCTGCGGAAATTGTTAAACTAACGAAAGGGAGGGTTAAATGCTTAGCTCGTCGGCGGCTGCTTTAAAAGCGCGAAGGGAATAGCTCGCAACCCATTGCCCTGAAGTCATTTTTGCCATACTCTTTTTGCCATAGTCGCGGGCAAACGATGGGAATACCTTGGAGGTTATCAATGAGCGATCGCAATCCCTACGAAACGCTTGGGGTAAGTCAAGATGCTTCGTTTGAAGAGATTCAGGAAGCAAAAACTCGCCTCACTCAACAGTATCAAGAGGATCGCAAGCAGGTTGAAAGTATCGAAACTGCTTACGATGCGATTATTATGGATCGCTTGAGAATGCGGCAAGAAGGGAAAATCAAAGTTCCCGAACGCATTCGTTTTCCCGAGAAAAGCGTCGAAACTCCCCCGAGTTTTTCAGCGCCGATACCGACCAATTCCCCCGCATGGCTGCAAGGTTGGCTCGATCGCCCTTCGCGAAACGATATCCTGTTGTCTGGCGGTGTTTTCCTGGGATTGGGAGTCTTGGGCTTCTTCAATCCGCCTGCCCTCTCGCTGGCAATGGCGCTGGGCTTTGGAGCTAATATTTACTTCATCAATCGTAAGGAAAATCGGTTAGGTCGGGCAGTGTTGATAACGCTGGCGGGTTTAGTTGCAGGCGTGGGAATTGGGATGGCGCTTTCGAGCTTGGGCGTGCTGACGGGCTTCGTCCCGCCGCAATTCGAGGCAGTAGGCAGCACCATGCTCTTGTTTTGGCTGATGAGTAGTTTCTTGCGCTAGAAGCGCTCTAAGAAGGGAATAAGGCTCTCTGGGGAGCGGACGGTAGAGGAGGTCGCTGCTGTTCGATTTTTTTTGCTGCCTGTCCCGAGAAATAGAGCAGATTTCAATAAGCCAGTTAAACTCAAAGACAAAGAAAAAAGCGGGGTAGGTTCCAATGCTAAAATCGGAAATCCAAAATCTCCCCAGTAGCGCCGAACTCCCCTGTTCGGACGATACCCCTGTGGATAACGAAGAACAAAACTTTATCCCCAACTTCCTCTTATTCTTGCTCGAATACCTCTGGGGAAATCGCCAAGACTGGTTTTTCGGGGTGGATATGGCCGTTTATCACACCACAGGCGACAATCCCCGCATCCCCATTATCCCCGATGGATTTTTAGCCCTCAATGTCGAACGTCGCAAAGGGGAAGGAGGGCGTAGCAGCTACGTGCTGTGGGAAGAAAACAATATTGTCCCGATCCTCGCGCTGGAAGTGGTTTCTCAAACTCCCGGAGGAGAATACAGCAGCAAGGAAGCGCTTTATGCCAAATTAGGCGTGCTGTACTACGTTATCTATAATCCTCGGCAATTCAGAGGCGATCGCCATCGAGGACTAGAAGTGTATAAATTAGTCAAAGGGAAGTATCGCTGGCAGGTACAAGAACCCGTCTGGATGCCAGAAATCGGACTGGGAATCGGTCGAGGGCTGCGTAATTACGGGGGCGTGGAAAGAGAAGTTTTATACTGGTTTGATGAGGAAGGAAATCGCTATATCAGTACGGAGGAAGCCGAGCAGCAAGCGCGATCGCAATTGTCGGAAATGCGCCAAGAATTAGACATCGTACGGCAACAAGTCGAACAAGAACGGCAGCAACGAGAATTTGCCCAACAACAAGTCGAACAAGAACGGCAGCAACGAGAATTTGCCCAACAACAAGTCGAACAAGAACGGCAACTGCGCGAACAACTACAACGAGAACTCGAACGCTACCGCCAGCAACTTGGCGACTTGGGCGAACCTTAAAAACAAACCCCCCAGAACATCGCTGGAGGGTTTATTTTGGGCTTCAAGGACAAGGATAAAAGACGAACCTTTCAACAGCTTGCTGCATCAACGTTGTCAATTGTCCCTTGTCGAATGGCACTGACTTAAGGCTGGTGGGCGTTGCCCACCCTACGAAATTATCTGTAGAGACGTTGCAAGTCAACGTCTCTACAGGCGATTTTTGAACTCTTATTTCAGTGCCATTTGTCCATTGTCAATTCACGTCTGATGTGCATTATCCAACAGTCTGATTCCCTCACCCCCAGCCCCTCTCCCAATCCCCCCTAACCCCCCTTACTAAAGCTACCGTGTCCACACAACTCATCGGTTGAGTGGCAAGCTGGGTCGATCCCCCTAAATCCCCCTTAAAAAGGGGGACTTTGAATCCGGTTCCCCCCTTTTTTAAGGGGGGCTAGGGGGGATCTTCAACCGTCATGCTAGATTCGATCGCTTATGTGTACACGGTAGCCTTACTAAAGGGGGAAAATGCGAGGGGAGAAATAATAGTAAGAGCGATCTTTCTGGCTTCTAATTCACATTAGGCGTAATTCAACAACGTTATCCATTGTCCATTGTCAATTGTCAATTACATCATGCCGCCCATGCCGCCCATGCCGCCCATGCCGCCCATGCCGCCCATGCCGCCCATATCGGGAGCAGCAGCAGCAGCGGGTTCGGGTTTCTCAACGACGAGCGCTTCGGTGGTTAGCACCATTCCGGCGATCGAAGCGGCGTTTTGCAGCGCAGAACGAACGACTTTGGCGGGATCGACAATCCCAGCGGAGATCAGGTTTTCGTATTTGCCCGTCATGGCGTTATAGCCAATGTTAGGCTCGGATTCTTTGACTTTTTCAACAACGACAGCACCTTCAACGCCAGCGTTATTCGCCAGTTGGCGCAGGGGTTCTTCGAGGGCTTTAGCGAGGATATCGGCAGCCACTTTTTCTTCAGCGTTGCTCAATTGCTCCCTGAAACTCTCGATTTGGCGAGCGAGGTGAATGAGGGTTGTACCGCCGCCGGGGACGATGCCTTCTTCAACCGCTGCTTTGGTTGCGTTGAGCGCGTCTTCGATGCGAAGTTTGCGATCTTTGAGTTCGGTTTCGGTGGCTGCACCGACTTTGATAACGGCAACACCGCCTGCAAGTTTGGCGATACGTTCTTGCAGTTTTTCGGTATCGTACTCGGAGTCAGTTTCGGCGAGTTGCTTGCGAATTTGGACAACGCGCTTGTCTACGTCGGCTTTGTGGTCGCCGGTGGAAACGATGGTGGTATTGTCTTTCTCGATGGTGACTTTACGGGCAGTGCCGAGCATATCGAGGGTGACGGTATCGAGACTGAGGCCGATTTCTTCGGAGACTAAACGCCCGCCGGTGAGGATGGCGATGTCTTGGAGGAGTTGTTTGCGGCGATCGCCAAATCCGGGCGCTTTGATCGCGGCGGCGTTGAGTACGCCTCGGGCTTTATTCACGACCAGGGTAGCGAGGGCTTCGCCTTCGACATCTTCAGCGATGATGAGGAGGGGCGTACCGGCGCGGGCAACTTTTTCGAGGACGGGGACGAGATCTGCGATCGCGCCGATTTTTTTGTCGGTGATGAGAATGCGGGGGCTTTCAAACTCGACGATTTGCCGTTCTTGGTCGGTGACGAAGTAGGGCGAGATGTAACCGCGATCGACTTGCATCCCTTCGACGACATCGAGTTCGGTTGCCATCGATTTGGATTCTTCAACGGTGATTACGCCGTCGGTGGTGACGCGCTCCATTGCTTCGGCAATCATTTTACCGATTTCTTCGTCGTTCCCTGCCGAAACGGTGGCGACTTGCTCGATCGCGCTGCCTTCAACCGGCTTGGCGATCGCTTCGATTTCTTCAATCAGGTACGCGATCGTTTTTTCGATGCCGCGACGCAAAGCAACGGGATTCGCACCTGCGGCGACGTTCTTTAAGCCTTCGCGAATTAAAGCTTGAGCGATAATGGTTGCAGTGGTCGTGCCGTCTCCGGCAATGTCTTTCGTCTTAGAAGCAACTTCCTGCAACAATCTCGCGCCGGTGTTCTCGAGGGGATCTTCGAGTTCGATTTCTTTGGCGACCGTGATACCGTCATTGACGATCTGCGGCGCGCCGAATTTTTTCTCTAATAAAACGTTCCGCCCTTTCGGTCCGAGTGTCGTGCGGACTGCATTAGCTAGAGCATTAATGCCTCGCTCGAGGGAACGTCGGGATTCTTCTTTAAAAGATATAATTTTTGCCATCGGTGTACGAGCTTCGCGATATTCTCCAATTAGCAATTTAGCACTCTTAGGCTGAGAGTGCTAATCAAATCCTCGGCTTCGCTGGTCTATTCTTGAAAAGGTTACTACTCTTGGATTAGAGACCCACGCGCGCTCTTTAGATCATAAATTAAGCGCAATGTCAAGTACCACTGCGGGTGTATTTCCCGAAAAGAAAATCGGAGGAACCGAGCGCACCGTACTGCAAACAACGGGTAAAAATATTTTCGATTTCCTGCGCTCTAGGTTCAGAGAAGTGCATATTTTTGCAATTCCCATCGTAATTCAAAAATAGCCCGGATAATCGGGACAAAAGATGAGCGATTGTGTCCGCGCTTGCCGGGACTTCAAATCAAGCGATCGCTCGGATCGCCAGAATTCAAGGAGTGCTATTCATTATGCTCGTCTTTGCGACACCGACTCAAATCTGTCTCGAAATTCCGTCTCGCTGGCTCGATGACGCTTGGGAAAAGAGTCAATCCTGCGCCTCGTCCCAGAGTCGCTGGCGCAGCTATCTCAACCGTTTGGGCCTAGAAGCAGTGTTATCGGGGTTGCAGCAAGAATACGCCCTTGATGCCAAAATCGCCAGCAATACCGCCCATCTCGACAGTATTTGGGAATTTGTTGAAGGGAGTGCCATCGAATTTGACAATTGCCGCGCGATTCTGATTCCCAGCGAAGCGATCGATGAGGGAGAATTATCCGTCCCGCAAGAATGGGTCGATCTTCCGAGTTGGGCGGGCGATTATTATCTCGCCGTTTCCGTTAGCCCCGATGACGAAAGCGTGAAAATTTGGGGCTGGACGACACACGCGCGCTTAAAAGAAAACGGGTATTATGACAGTTGCGATCGCAGCTATACCCTACACCGCGAAGATCTGATTCCAGATCTGAGCGTTCTTTTGCTCGCGCGCGAACTCTGTCCTGAAGAAGTCACCCGTACCGCCATTGCGCCCTTACCGAACTTATCCGCCCTGCAAGCAGAAAACCTCTGTCAGCGTCTCGGAAATGCCCAAATTTTAACCCCTCGACTAGAAATTCCCTTTCATTTGTGGGGCGCACTGCTCGAGCGGGAAGATTATCGAAAACAACTTTATCGCCGTCGTCTCGGAATTGCCGCACCGAAAGTAACGCGCTTAAGTCAGTGGTTCGCTAACCTCGCCGACGAAAGCTGGCAATCGCTCGAATCGCTGTTATCCCCAACCGAATCTTTAGCTTGGCGTTTGCGTAACAATCGGGATGCAGGAAGCGCGCGAACGGAATGCGCCAAACGCCTCGAACTCCAACTTCCCGAACAAAAACTCTGCGTTGTGCTTTCCATCGAACTGAAAACCGAAGACGACGAACGGTTTGGCGTGCGCGTTCGACTCCATCCCGATCGCGATCGCGCCTGTCTTCCGGCTAACCTTAAACTGGCGCTGCTTTCGGAAAGTGGCGAAACGCTGAGAACGGTGGAATCGCGCCCGAGCGACAGCTACATTCAACTTCCTCGTTTTAAGTGCGCCAGCGGCTATCGGTTTAATTTACAAGTAACGCTCGATGAAATTAGCAATACCGAAGCTTTTGAGCTATAAAGGGATGGGATCGGACTTAGAGACTACGCGATCGAGTCAATCGAACCGACCGTATTTTTTTGATTATTGCCGGGAGAGTGAGGGTGTACAAATTGGCTCTCCGCTTTTGGAGCCTAGAACCGAGATGCTGTAAGCGTTTGATGCTCCTCACGCTCTTTTGAGTCTCCCGCGATCGCTAGGATACTTATTCTGTAAGGGTTTGAAGCGTTGTTGCTACCTCCCCAATTGACAAGCCAGAGGCTGAAATGGTACTTTAAGGGAAGTCTCCCGGAAGTGAACCTTGAAAACCAAAGACAGTAAGGGTTTCAGAGCTAGCGGTTGCAACTTCAATTAATCCCTATCAGGGATTGAAACACCAAAACCGCCACCGCAGAAACTCCCCTCACCCAGTTGCAACTTCAATTAATCCCTATCAGGGATTGAAACGGGGGAGATTACCAATGCGGACGGAGCTTTTCCTCTGTTGCAACTTCAATTAATCCCTATCAGGGATTGAAACTCAGCGCCCGCAACTTTCCGCTCCCCCAGCAGGAGTTGCAACTTCAATTAATCCCTATCAGGGATTGAAACCGGGCAGATAATAATCGGCGACCTCTAAGAAATGTTGCAACTTCAATTAATCCCTATCAGGGATTGAAACGCAACAGGGTTCTCCTTCCACGACGAAAATTGTTTCGTTGCAACTTCAATTAATCCCTATCAGGGATTGAAACGAGGAATTGTGCGATCGCCTCAATCAATTTTGGGTTGCAACTTCAATTAATCCCTATCAGGGATTGAAACTTTGAATAATAAATCGATTCGGGGGGACAACAATAAAGGTTGCAACTTCAATTAATCCCTATCAGGGATTGAAACGCTGAATACAGAGCAATTCGGCGCGTAGAAGGAAGTTGCAACTTCAATTAATCCCTATCAGGGATTGAAACTTTGAGGGCGCTCTCAAAGAGTATTATGAGCCTAAGTTGCAACTTCAATTAATCCCTATCAGGGATTGAAACTCACACCTCACGGTTAGCCGTCGCGTTGAACAGGCTGTTGCAACTTCAATTAATCCCTATCAGGGATTGAAACCTTTTTCATACCCTAGGCAAACTACCTTTTTTGTTGCAACTTCAATTAATCCCTATCAGGGATTGAAACGAGGCGATTTTTGTGACATACATTTAGGTCGTCAACTCAACTATCTTGGCTGGCTTTGTTGTTAGCAAATTGTCTGGTAGAGGTTCCAGCATTAAGGCGATTGCGTCTTGTAAGTTAGCGATCGCTTCTTCTTGTGTCTCACCGCAAGACGAGACAAAATTCAATTCAGGACAACTTGCAGAATTAAGACTGTGCCTCTTCATCCCAGTCTAGGATTGCTCCGATCATCATTTTTTTTCTGATGATGACGAATTGTTGACTACGGCTGATACCAATTGAATATGACGTTGCACAGAATCGACTCCCCTCAATTTTGGGTTAAATGGTGCGTTACGCTTCGCTAACGCACCGTTTCCTGAGAATTTAGGAGGGTTGATTCTAGGCAGCGCAATCTTATAATTGGTTCTAAACGCACAAAAGTCTTAGCTAATGGGCGCTGCCAACCTGACGAGACTCCGAACGTTATCAATTATCAATTATCAATTGTCAATTATCAATTATTCAGAATGCTTCATCGCATCGTCATTATTAACTTGGGTTGCGGAAATTTACAGCAAGGATTCTCCACAGTAATCGCTCAAATTAGTATTGGCGGACAGGGAACCGGCGTTCAGATATCGGGAAGTTTGCCGCCCGCCCCAGAAATAGCCGAAACGTACTCGCGCTGGCACAAACTCTATCGCGCGCTTTCAACTCGTTTGCGGGGGGATAAATTAAGGGCTTCGCTCCGCTCCGATATTGAGTTTGAGGAGGAAGAAGATTACATCGCTAATGTCTCGCAGTCCGAATTTGATGAATTGTGCGGACAGTTAGAAAAACAACTCAATCGTTGGCTGAATTCAGAATCTTTTCATCGCATCGATCGCCAACTTCGCACCCAATTATTACCCACCGAAGAAATACAAGTCGCGATCGAAGTCGAAGACGAACCCTTACGTCACTTACCCTGGCATCTGTGGCATTTTTTTGAAGATTATCCCAAAGCAGAAGTTACCCTCAGCCCGCAAGAATACGAGCGCGTCGTCCCCGTACCTTCTCAAGGTCGAATTTTAGCAATTTTGGGACACGCCAGCGGCATTGACGTACAGGCGGATCGCGCTCTGTTAGAAAGTTTGCCGGGAGCGGAAGTCGTGTTTTTAGTCGAACCGACGCGAGAAATATTAGATCGCTGGTTGTGGGACGATCGCGGCTGGGATATTTTATTCTTTGCGGGGCATAGTGCCAGCGAACGCGAAGGAGAGGTCGGTTGGATCGAGATTAACCCCACCGAAGGTTTAAGACTCGATCGCCTCAAAAATGCCCTACGCGCTGCAATTTCGCGGGGCTTAAAGCTCGCAATCTTCAACTCTTGCGACGGTTTGGGGTTGGCACGCCAATTAGCCGATTTAAATCTGCCCCAACTGATTGTGATGCGCGAACCCGTTCCCGATCGCGTGGCGCAAGCTTTCTTAAAAAATTTCTTGGCGGCATTTGCGCGGGGCGAATCTTTTCCGCTGGCTGTGCGAGAAGCCCGAGAACGATTGCAAGGATTGGAGTCAGAATTTCCTTGCGCCTCCTGGTTGCCTGCAATTTTCCAAAATCCCACCACCGTTCCTCCCGTATGGCCGGATTTCTTTCCTGTCATACTGCCGAAAAAGACTGTCAAACGCTCTCGAGTTCCCCTATCTATTGCAAGTCTGGGCAGTCTGGGGGCGGCGGCGTTTGCGATAAGCTTGCGGTTGTTCGGCGTGTTGCAACCGCTGGAGTTAAAGGCCTTCGATGCGTTGTTGCGCTTGCGTCCCGAGGAAGGGGCGGATCCGCGCTTGTTGTTGGTGACGGTGACAGCGAGGGACGTACAGGAACAGAGAGGCCGGGATATTAAGTTTGCGCGATCCGGACGTTCGCTATCCGATCGCTCCCTCGCCCAATTGCTCGATAAACTAAAAGCCAACGGCGCGCGCGTGGTTGGATTGGATATTTACCGCGATTTTGCTGCCGAACCGGAGTCTCGAAATTTAATCCAAAACCTGCAAAACGACGATCGCTTGGTGGTGGTTTGCAAGGCGGGAAATGGCAGCAGTTCCGACTTCCCGCCAGCGCCAGAGATTCCGCCACAGCAGGTCGGAGAACGGGCGGGATTTGGAGATATTGTTGCCGATAGCGAGATCGATGGCGTGCTGCGCCGTCAGTTGTTTGGGATGTCGCCGCCGGTGGATTCGAGGTGTCGCAGTTCGGCTTCGCTAGCGTTACAAGTTGCGTTGCGCTATCTCAAAGATCGAGGGATTGAGGCGACATTAACGAATAAGGACGAGTTGAGCATTGGGAACGCGCTGTTGAAACCGTTGGGGATAACGAGCGGCGGCTATCGCAATATCGACGTGCGCGGCTATCAAATTATGCTCAACTACCGCGCTACCCAACAGATCGCGCCGCAATTAACCCTCGCTTCGGCACTAGCGGGCGGCTTGACTCCGGAGTTAGCCAAAGGGCGAATCGTTCTCATCGGTACGACGGATGAAAGCTTTGGCGACGTTCATCGCACGCCCTACGATCGCGCTAAGACGGACAAAACCCCCGGCGTTGTCATTCAAGCTCAAGCCGTCAGTCAAATTATCAGCGCTTCTCTTGACAAAAGACCGTTAATCTGGTTTTTTCCCGAATGGGGGGAGATGCTCTGGATTGTAGTTTGGTCGGGAGTTGGGGGAGGGATTGTTAGCAATCTGTACGGTGGTAGGGCGCGCTTGGGGGCGGGAGGCGGCGCGATCGCAATTCTTATAGGCGGATGCTATCTGGTTCTGTGGCGCAGCGGCGGTTGGTTGCCGGTGGTTCCCGCCGCGCTGGGGGCGATGGTTGCAATGGGAACCGTCGCGATCGTTCGCCGTCTTAGACCTGACGGAATAATTCGTAATTCGTAATTCGTAATTCGTAATTGGGGGTATTATACTCAACGCGGTCAATTGTCAATCATTCAGCAAGCCGCAAACTTGAGTGATGGGGGATAATTATTCCCCTGCGGCTTGACTTTCAAGATTTATAGCCCGCGATCGCAACCGACAAGGCAACATTTAACGCCAGAACAAATTTGTCACAATAGCAGAAGGTGTTTCCTTTTGGCTTCCTCGATCGGTTCGCAATCCCGAGTAGAAAATGCTTTATAGCGAAAATCAGCGATGAAATTTTTTAACGCAAAGTTCTCCCTTCATAAAAAAATATTAGCTCTGGCGCTGCTTGGGGCGATCGCAGCCAGTCTTCCCCTTGCTGCCAACTCGCAAACCCTCTCCGAGCGATCGCGCGACAGCATAGACACTATCCAACCCATTGTCTTTGCTACTCCCGACTTAAGCGGACGAGGACGACCCGGAGACCGTCGCGGGGGGGCAAGTCGGGGGATTTGTCCGAGACACGGACGCGCTCGAGATCTCGTCGCATTCATCCCCGATACAAGCAGCAATCCCTCCATCGGACTGACGACAGAAGCGCATCCTACCTTTTGGTTCCACGTTCCCTACGCTGCCAAAGACTTCTCGAACCTTAGCTTTACCCTTCAGGACGAAGAAGACAACCCGATTTACACCACCCAACTCACCGGACTCAGCAACTTACCCGGAATCGTTAGTTTCCAACTCCCCGCAAACGCGCCGTCCCTGACACCGGGGACAACTTATCGATGGGTTGTCAGCCCTAGCTGCGAAGAAGGGCGCTCTGGCAACGATGAGTTTTCTGCTCGGGTTGCAGTCGGCGGTTCCGTTGTTCGCGTTGCTGTGGATCCAGAGATCGATCGCGAACTCAAAGAAGCTCGCACCCCCAGAGAGCGCGCCCTCATCTATGCCCGCAACGGCTTTTGGTACGATACTTTTACCGAAATTGGCAACCTCCGGCGCGCGGGCGAGGCGGGAGATGATTGGGAACAACTTTTAGATTCATTAGATCTCGAAGAATTTGCTAAACGCCCGCTCGTCGATTGCTGTCAGGGGAATAATTGATAATTGATAATGGATAATGGACAACGAAAGGCGTAATACCAGTTGGTAATTGATAATTGATAATGGGTAACGAAATCCTTAAGCTCGGTTTGAGATGAATTGGTGCGATTATAGCGATTCTAGCCTTGGTCTCAACAGAGCAATTAACAGCCCCGAAAGTTATCCATTGTCTATTATCGAATGACACTGACTTAAGGCTGGTGGGCGCTGCCCACCCTACGGAATTATCTGTAGAGACGTTGCAAGTCAACGTCTCTACAGGCGATTTTTCAACTATCTAAGACGTTATCCATTGTCCATTATCAATTATCCATTATCAAAGTCGATTTCGTCTCGAGTTCGACGCGCGTCAGTTCTCGCAGTGCTTCTTGAATAGAAGGAGACATTATCGCAAAGTCGCGTTGCAACAAAGTTTCTTTTTCGGATTCTTGGGGAAACACAATCGCGTATAGATCTGCATGAGGTAGGCTATCGTGCAGTCTGCGGATCGCTTGATAGCGATCGATCCCGATATGCCGGATCTGGTTGCGCGCCGGCATTCCTCCCCCTTTCAACGCCTGTAACTCTTCCGGAGTCAAGATCGGGGCTAATTTCTCCGCTTTGGTGGGGCGGAACCGCTGAGTAGCGTTATATTGCAACAAAGCCTCGCTTTCGAGCGCGCGGTTGAAGGTGGAGCGATAGTTGCGTTGAGAAAGGCGCTGCTGCCATTGCGGAGGGAGGTTATCGAGGCGGCGCAACATTCCCAGATGGGTGCGTATGAGCTTGAAGTAGGTTCGTTGAGCTTTGAGTTCGGGACGATTTTTGAGGGACTCTGATAGCACCCAAGCTGCATCTAAGTTTTCAAACGTGCGAGCTTGATTCCCTCGATCGTACTGCGCGATCGCGTCGGCTAACAGTAAGTTTTGCAAGCGCAGTAACCCGCCAAAGTCGGGCATCGTTCCAGGATCGCCACTTTCGAGCCAGTTGCCATTTCTTTCCCATTCGGGCGTTTTGTGGAAGCGCAAAGTGTTACGCAGGAGTGTTAGTTTTTGTTCGCGTGCGTTTAGGTAGCTGGTGAGTTCTGGCGGCAGTGCGTCAAAGCGCGATCGCTGAGTCTTATCGAAGCCTGTTTTACCCTGGGCTGTGATGTAGCGATCGAGCGGTTTTTCGAGTTGGCTAAAAATCCGTTTTTCGCTAGCATTCACTTGAACGGAGGATGCGGAGGACGGATATTCGATCGCAATTCCTAATGCGGCGGCTTTCTTTTTTAGCGCGATCGCGGAGCCATTGTCAGATTGAAGGGAAGAACGCCGAATAAACGCTGTTGTTTCGCTCTCGATCGCGCTTTCTTGGCGTTCCAGCGCTAAGTTATCTTGCACGAGCGCGATCGCACCCACAGCTAACAAACCCGCGAGCGCGCTGAAAGAAAGATTGCGGAGAAGTTTCGGTGAAGGGAGAGTTCGGGAAGTTACCACGGCTCGAAGGGTTGAGGGTAAACAGTCGGATCTACACTCGATACTATCTCAATTCCGGAAGCGGGATAGGCTTAATTTACCTTAACATTTCTCAATCTTCAATTGATATAATTTGCATCAAATCAAGAGATCGGGTAGGGTGGGCAGCGCCCACCAGCCAAGACTTTGGTGCATTTAGAAACGTACCTTCACGTTTCAAGTAGTGCAATACCTTAATACTTCCCAATTTTCAGCAGACATAGTAATACCAATTCTCATTGATTTTGCACGATTCCCGAAGAGGGCATAACAATGTGGCTGCCCCTACGATGAAAAATTTAGTGCATCGTAACTGAGAATTGGTAGAAGTTCAAAGCGATCGCCAAAGCAGAGGACGGCTATTCTAACATCATCGTAGAAAAAGTATTATATAAATCGCCAAATCCTGTAGGGGCATAACACTGTTATGCCCTTGCCAATTGTTGCTATACCTTTAGCGATCGCGACTAATACTGGAAAGCCAAAATTAAGGAAAACCTAATTTGTGCAACGCCATCTTCAATTCGTATCATTAAGATTGCGGATTTTCTGGCGAAAGGCTCTGAGAGCGGGACTTCTTCCGACTTGCTGACTTTGTGCCAAAACTTCAGCTACGAGGTCTACAATCGGGAAATTTAGGAAAGTAGAGCTTATTAAAACGGGCTGATATTGTCCCGATTGTAGCTCGTAAATGTTTAGTTCCCCGCTGGCATAAATCCAAAGTTCGGCAACCCCTAAACTAACGTAAGCATCCAATTGAGTTTTCGAGGTAACATCGACTTCAATCGCCAGATCGGGCGGCGGATCGACCGAAAGATTGAGTCGTCGTTTTCCGCGCATTTGAGCATGATTTTGAATGTAAAAGCATTTGTCCGGTTCAATCCCATAACCCATCTCTTGACGTTTAAAAGTTGTCGAACCAAAACATTCACAGTCTATTTCGAGTTCTTCTAACAAAATTTTGACGATATCGCCAATCAGAGATTTTTCTCGTTCGTGTTGGGGGAGTGGCATCCGAATTTCTAATGTTTTCTGACTGTAAGCAATCCGAGCGGCGCGTTTTTCGCTCAACTCCTTCAAAACTTGTTCAAATTCCGACCAATCAACTTCGCGGATTAGCAATCGCTGACCGGGAGGTACATCGAGTTGTTGCAGTTGAAGAGTAACCATAATTTTATCTTTATATGTAGGGTGCGTTAATGACAGCGTAACGCACCATTATTTTGACTTATTTTAATGGGATAAACGCTAGCAATGGGACGAGAATTTTGAATTTGCGGTTGCCTCTGCCAGAATAGAAACAACCATTTCCCTCCAGCCCTCATGACGTACCAGGAAGCCCGAGAACGCATCGCGCGCGCCGCCGCCGAAAACTGGGAAACCCTCGACCTCAAATGCTTGGGACTCACCGAACTGCCCCCCGAAATCGGCAACTGCACCCAACTGCAACGGCTGATTCTGGGCGATGGGAAAGACAGATTGAACGGTATCGGTAATAACCTTACTACTCTGCCGCCAGAAATCGGTCAACTGAAGAGCCTGAAAATCCTCAAACTCGGCTTTAACCGCTTGGCGAGCTTGCCCCCAGAAATTAGCCAACTGCAAGAACTGCGCGCGTTGCACCTTCCTAGAAATCAGTTCGATGCAATCCCCGATTCCGTCTTCGCGCTCCCCCACCTCGTTTATCTCAACTGCGGGGACAACCGCATCGCCACCCTTTCCCCCCAAATCCAAAAGCTGCAACGCCTAGAAACCTTGGTGCTAGAAATAAATCTGTTGGAAGAGTTGCCGGAAGAGTTGGGGATGTTGCCGGTTCTTAAAGGATTGTATCTGTTGGCTAATCCGCTGGCTCGGTTGCCGAAGAGTTGTCAGCAGTTGATTAACCTGCGGCATTTCTCGATATCCGGCAAAACTTGGACGGAAGTTCCCAACGAAATTAAGCACTTCACTAAATTGCGAAATTTAAGGCTTTTTCACAGTCAAATTACCGAACTTCCCGCCTTTATTTCGCAACTCATCCAACTAAGAACTCTCGACCTCAGTCACAATCAACTACAACAGTTACCGGAATGGTTGGGCAACATGACGCAACTGACAACTCTCGACATCGGGGGCAATCAGCTACAACAGCTACCGGAATGGTTGGGCAACATGACGCAACTGACAACTCTCGACATCGGGGGCAATCAGCTACAACAGCTACCGGAATGGTTGGGCAACATGACGCAACTGACAACTCTCGACATCGGGGGCAATCAGCTACAACAGCTACCGGAATGGTTGGGCAACATGACGCAACTGACAACTCTCGACATCGGGGGCAATCAGCTACAACAGCTACCGGAATGGTTGGGCAACATGACGCAACTGACAACTCTCGATATTGGGGGCAATCAACTGCAACAGCTACCGGAATGGTTGGGCAACATGACGCAACTGACAACTCTCGATATTGGGGGCAATCAACTGCAACAGCTACCGGAATGGTTGGGCAACATGACGCAACTGACAACTCTCGATATTGGGGGCAATCAACTGCAACAGCTACCGGAATGGTTGGGCAACATGACGCAACTGACAACTCTCGATATTGGGGGCAATCAACTGCAACAGCTACCGGAATGGTTGGGCAACATGACGCAACTGACAACTCTCGATATTGGGGGCAATCAGCTACAACAGCTACCGGAATGGCTGGGCAACCTGATGCAACTGACAACTCTCTACATCGCGAACAATCAACTGCAACAGCTACCGGAATGGCTGGGCAACATGACGCAACTGACAACTCTCGATATTGGGAGAAACAAACTGCAACAGCTACCGGAATGGTTGGGCAACCTCACGCAACTGACGAGTCTCCGCCTCAATGACAATCAACTGCAACAGTTGCCGGACTGGTTGGGCAACCTGATGCAACTGACAACTCTCTACATCGCGAACAATCAACTGCAACAGCTACCGGAATGGCTGGGCAACATGACGCAACTGACAACTCTCGACATCGGGGGCAATCAGCTACAACAGTTGCCGGAATGGTTGGGCCACCTCACGCAACTGACGAGTCTCCACCTCAATGACAATCAGCTAAAACAGCTACCGGAATGGTTGGGCAACCTCACGCAACTGACGAGTCTCCGCCTCAATGACAATCAACTGCAACAGTTGCCGGACTGGTTGGGCAACCTGATGCAACTGACGAGTCTCTACATCGCGAACAATCAGCTGCAACAGCTACCGGAATGGCTGGGCAACCTCACGCAACTGACAACTCTCGACATCGCGAACAATAAACTACAACAGTTGCCGGAATGGTTGGGCAACCTCACGCAACTGACAACTCTCTACCTCAGTTTCAACCAATTGCAACAGCTACCGGAATGGCTGGACAACCTCACGCAACTGACGAGTCTCGACATCAGTTTCAATCAACTGCAACAGCTACCGGAATGGTTGGGCAACCTGACGCAACTGACGAGTCTTGGCATCGGTGGCAATCAACTGCAACAGCTACCGGAATGGTTGGGCAACATGACGCAACTGACGAGTCTTAACCTCTGGAACAATCAACTGCAACAGCTACCGGAATCCTTGGGCAACCTGACGCAACTGACGAGTCTCTACATCGGGGGCAATGAACTGCAACAGCTACCGGAATGGTTGGGCAACCTCACCCAACTGAGGGGTCTCTACATCGCGAACAATCAACTGCAACAGCTACCGGAATGGTTGAGCAACCTCACCCAACTGACGAGTCTCGACATCGAGGGCAATGAACTGCAACAGTTGCCGGAATGGTTGGGCAACCTCACCCAACTGAGGAGTCTCTACATCTGGGGCAATGAACTGCAACAGTTGCCGGAATCCTTGGGTAACCTGACGCAACTGACAAGTCTCCACCTCATGGGCAATCAACTCAAACAGTTACCCGAATCCTTGGGCAACCTGACGCAACTGACAAGTCTTTCCTTAAATTACAATCAACTCAAACAGTTACCCGAATCCTTGGGCAATCTGACGCAACTGACGAGTTTCAAGCTCGGTGGCAATCAATGCCACAGTATCCTCCTCGTTCTCAACAATGAAAATAGGCAAACTGAAAGCGGTTAAAGAACTGATTCCCAAAATGTTGTTGGGCAAATGTTTGCATAGGCGTATATAAAACGATTTTCGCGCGAGTGAAATACACCCAGGAGTAAAACCGTCTTAGAGTCGCTGATGCACCCTTATTTTGAACGGCCCTTTAGGGGTCGCATAATCTCTACAGCGTCATCGTAAATTTGGTATAACGATCGCAACAAGGGACATTATAAATTACATAAATAACGTCCCTTGTCAAGCACTTCGACTTTAAGGTTGAGGAATAGTTACATCTACTGTTTGTACGTTAGAGTTAAGGCCTTTTAAAGCCGATTGAATTTCTGCTTGGTTGCCCACAACTAACGTTAAAATTTGTCCGGGTTGCAAGTATTTTCCAGCGACGCGCTGCACGTCTTCTACGGTTACGGCTTTGACGGCGCGCTGATATTTAAAGATAAAATCAGCGGGATAACCATAGTATTCGTAACGCATTAACCGGGCTAGAAATTTACTCGGATCGTCGAAGTTAAAGACGAAAGAATTCAGGATCGATTCTTTGGCGTAGTTTAACTCTTCAGCAGAAATTGGAGTAGTACGAATGCGATCGATTTCTGAATACATGGCTTTGATAAAAGGAACGGTTCCTTCCGATCGCGTCTGTCCCCCTAAAATAAAACTTCCGGGATAGTCAAATTGCGCGCTCCAGTAACCATACGCCACATAAGCCAATCCTTGGCGCGATCGCACTTCGTTGAACAAGCGCCCGCCGAAGCCATTCAACACGCCATTTAAGACACTCAGCGCCGGGTAATCGGGGTTATTCAACAAGCCGCCGATATGCCCCATTTGAATGTAACTTTGATTGAGTTGCGGGCGATCGGCTAAAAACAGTCCGCTAGTTGTTTCCTGGGTAGCGCTTGGCGGCGTTAGCGTCGGTTTGGGCGAACTCGATTTCCAACTTCCGAACGCCTCCTGTACCAACGCTTTCATCGCGCTCGGCTCGAAATCGCCGACAATCCCTAAAATCGTCGTTTCCGGTCGAAAATAGGTTTGATAAAACTGCACGACATCGGCGCGCGAGATATTATTTAACGTTTTATATTCCACCGTGCGAGCGTAGGGACTGGCACTACCGTAAAGCAACTTTTGAAACTCGCGGCTGGCGATATCGTCGGGATCGTCATTGCGCCGCGCGATCGCGCCTTCAGTTTGCTTTTTCGCCAAATCCAGCTTATCTTGCACAAAAGCCGGTTCTTGGATAACTTCGGCAAACAGTTTGAAGGTTGTACTCAAATCTTCGCTGAGGGTATTAAAACTCACCGATCCAAAATTGTCGCCGATGCTTGCTTCAACAATCGCCGCTTTTTGTTCGAGCATTTGGTTCAACTCATCGGCGGGATGTTCGAGCGTTCCACCCGAACGCATTACCGTTCCCGTCAGTTCTGCCAAACCGACTTTTTCCGCCGGTTCCCATCGAGAACCCGCGCGTACCATTGCCGTCCCGCTGACTAAGGGTAACTCGCGATCGGGCATTAAGAAAACCGTTAAGCCGTTTTCCAGTTGGTAGCGTTCGTACTGGGGAACTTGAATGTCTTTGAGCGTCGGGAATACGAGATTGGTGTAATGTTGGGGGGAAGAAGCGATCGCGGGCGCGCGTAACGACACCACTAAAAATAGCGCGATCGCGAGCCATCCCAACCAATTAAACGGAGAATTTCGGCGTAAAAAAGATGATTTCGAGGTTTTCATCGAAGTCTAGTCATCCAAAAAATGAAAGTAACGAATGAGGGTTCAAAACCTGCCCCTTTTACTTCGGCAAAATCCGAGCAATGGTGCGATTATTTTCGGTAAAAGTTTCCCGTGCGACGCGCTGAACATCGGCGGCAGTCACCTTGGAAATGCGGTCTAATTCCTCAAACAAATTGCGCCAATCGCCGGTTTTTGCTTGATATTCGGCGAGCAATTGCGCCATCCCAGAATTTGAATCGAGCGATCGCAACAAATCCGCTCTCGCTTGCGTTTTCACTCGGTCTAAATCTTGCTCGCTGACGGGTTCGGTTTTCAAACGTTCGATTTCTTCGTGCAACGCAGCGGCCACTTCTTCAACACTGCGATTCGGGGCAGTTTGTGCGTAGAAAAAGACCAAATTGGGGTACTTATCCCCCGGAAAACCGCTAAATCCTTGGGCGTTGAGTGCCAATTGTTTGCCTTCCACCAAAGCTTTATACAAGCGCGAAGTCCGCCCGTCGCTCATCAAACTGGTAATCAAGTCATAGACAACATTATCGGGATGATCTAAGTCAGGGCGATGGTAGCCCTCGATGTACCACGGCTGAGAGTCTAATTTTAAGGTGACTTCCCGGGTTCCGGTTTGCGGCGGTTCTGGAGTAATTTCGCTTTTCGGTTCCGGACGCGCCGGATAGCGCCCGAAGTAAGTTTGCGCCAACTCTTTCACTCGCGCCGGATTAACATCGCCTACGACGGCTACGGTAAGTTTTTTGGGGGTGTAGTGCGTCTGGAAAAAGGTTTTAATGTCTTGACGGGTTAGGTTGCGAATGTCTTCGTCGTAGCCGATAACCGGACGTTTGTAGGGATGCACGGTATAAGCTTTGTCGAGAAAGGCTTCAATCGTTTTGCCGATGGGGGAATTTTCCGTCCTTAGTTTTCGTTCTTCCAGGATTACCTGTTTTTCCTTATAAAATTCGCGAAAAACAGGAGAGAGAAAGCGTTCTGATTCCAACGACATCCACAGTTCGAGCTTGTTCGCGGGGAGGCTGTAGAAGTAAATCGTATAATCGGCAGAGGTCGCTGCATTCATGCCCACACCGCCCGCAGATTCTACGATTTGACCGAATTCGTTTTGCTTGACAAATCCATCAGCTTGTGATTCTAGCTTGTCGAATTCGGCTTGCAAGCGCTGTACTTCTTCTGTTTTTCCGGCTGCCTTCGCCGCCTGAATTTGAGCGAAGACCTCATCTTGACGGTCTAAAACCTTCTGTTCGGCAGCGTAATCCGTCGTGCCGATGCTGGGCGTTCCTTTGAAGGCGAGGTGTTCGAGGAAGTGCGCCGCTCCCGTTTTGCCGGGAAGCTCGTCCGTACCGCCCACGTCAGCATAGGTAAAAAAGGAAACAACCGGGGCGGTCGTTCGTTCCAAAACAATAAATTTCATGCCATTATCGAGGGTAAATTCAGTGACATTTTTTACCACTCGATCTAAATAAGGTTGAATGGATTGTTGCGCTCGCACCGGAGTTGCCAGCGAAACCCAGAACAACAGCACGAGACTCCAAACTGCTATAGCGCGACGCGGCTTACGCATCTGCCAAAACTGACTCATACAACGTTGCATAAGAGACTATCTCTACCAGGATAGCGACTTGCGTGCTGAATTTGCAGAGATAGGGGCGCATTGCCATGCAAAGCTGCTCGAAATTCGATCGCGCCGGATTGGACAGAGATAGCAGCCTTACACCTCGAAAGCGAGTTTTCTCGACCTGGATAAATTGCCGGTTTACGTGGAGTGAAAATCTCTTAAGAATCTCCGCTCTTCTAGGGCGCTAGAGTGTCAATTAAGATAGAGTGTTGAAGGTGAAGGCTGGAGAGCAAACGGGTACGATCGCTTTTCAGTCGCTCCAAGTAGCACAGTCGAAAAAAGTAGGGTTATTACCAGTGCAGGGAATCGCGATCGGTCAAATCCTGGATGGGCGTTATAAAATCGTTAAAACTCTCGGGACGGGAGGATTCGGCCATACCTACATTGCCGAGGATCTACGCATACCGGGCAATCCGAAATGCGTGGTCAAGCATCTTAAACCCATCAGCAACGACCCTAATGTTTTAACGACGGCGCGGCGGTTGTTCCACAGCGAAGCCGAATCCCTCGCCCAACTCGGAAACCACGACCAAATTCCCCGAATTTTGGCTTTTTTTGAACAAGAACAAGAGTTTTTTTTAGTTCAAGAATTCATTGAAGGTCATTCTTTGGCGGATGAATTAACTCCCGGAAAACAATTGAGCGAGTCTTATGCGATCGCGCTGCTCGAAGGTCTTTTGCCGGTGCTAGAGTTTATTCACCGGCAAGATGTGATCCATCGGGATATTAAACCGGCTAATATCATCCGGCGCAAGCAGGACAGTAAATTAGTTTTAATTGATTTTGGCGCGGTGAAGCAAGTGCGAGCCGTTACTTCCGCCCTTCCTAACGAAATCTCGAATGTTACGGTAGCGGTGGGGACTCCGGGTTATATGCCAACCGAACAAAGATTGGGCAGACCTCGAGCCAATAGCGATATTTATGCGTTGGGCGCGATCGCGATTCAATCGTTGGTGGGGATGTATCCCAACAATTTGCCCGAAGATGCACAAACCGGCGAAATGCTCTGGCAGCATCGCGCTACAGTGAGTTCGGGACTCGCGAATTTGCTGAGTAAGATGATTTCCGAGCATTTCCAAGATCGCTTCCAGTCCGCTGCCGAAGTCTGGGAAGCACTGTCTCGGATGAAAGGGTTGGCTGCTATCCCGACGGTGACGGTTTTACCGAATCCCCCCATCTGTCCGCCGACTGAAGCTGTCCCCCAAGCCGAAGAAAATGCCGTCGGCGCGATGCCGGGGTGCGAACTGACGTTAGAGTGGATCGAAGGCGGACAGCGGAGAACTCAGGTGATTCGCGATCGCCAGCCCAGCAAATATCCAGGAACGTTCCGCATCGGACGCGATCCCGCGCAATGCGATTTGGTTTTGTCAGATCCCAGCGTTTCGGGGTTGCACGCCGAAATTTTCTACAATCCCCAACAGCACTGTTTTTACGTGCGTTCCTTGCGCGACAGCAATCCCCCCATTCTCAACGGTATGGCACTTCCCAGCGGCGAGGCAATCCTCGATCGCGGGAGTACCCTGCGATTGGGACAACTGGATTTAAGAGCGATCGATGTGGCAATTCGGTCATCTGCGGGAGGCTATACGCCCACTCCTTACAGCCCGCCCGCCCCGCCCCAGAACGAACCGCCTCAATCCCTCGCCCCCACCGTACAACCGCCACCTACCCCCGCCCCCGAGCCAATCGCCGCGCCTGTGCCGCCGCCAACGCCGCCCGCCCCCGAGCCAATCGCCGCGCCTGTACCACCGCCAACACCGCCCCTTCCCGAACCACCCAGAACTTCTTCGCCTAATAAATTAGCTTGGATTGCAGGAGCGATCGCGATCGGTTTATTAGCCGGAGGCGCTCCTTTTGCCATCAATTCTTTGAATTCCTCGAAACAATGCGAAGCCGTCATTATTGCCAATGATAATATTCGCACCGAACCCACTGCCGATAACGATAATAATATTATTCCAGAATTTTCCGCACAGAATCTCGAACAAAAATTCCCCGTTACGGGAACTAAAACGATTGAAGAAAACGGTAAATTTTGGGTTCAACTGAACTTACCCGGACAGCGTTTAGCTTACGCACATAATACGGTCATCGCGAACTACTCGGAAATTGAATCTTGTCTGAAAAAATCAGGTAAATCCTTCGCGCTTGTTAATGCCGCATCCTTAATTACTTCTCGCCCCAGCACAACCGCTTCCCAAGCTCCAACTCGCAAACCGCCTCAATCTTCAAAACCGGCGAAATCCTCATCCGTTCCAGACAATAAAGAAGACTCAGACGCTAAAAAAACAGCCTCTTATCAACAGGGCTTGAAAGCCGGACAAACTCGCGGGCGGGAACTCGGAAAAATCGATGGGGAAGCCAATGGAGGGCAGGGCGCGATGCACCTTGAGGCAAGTTGCGGCGATGGCGCTATTAGCGAAGTTAGCACGAATCCCGACTATCTTAAAGGTTACAAACAGGGCTGCGAGCAAGGTTATCGAGAAGCCTTTCAATCGGCTCGAGAAGCGCTCAACAAAGAAAACACAACGGATAATTCGGACGGTGAAAATCCTCCTGTTTGTGGGGATGGAAAACCAGCCGAATTTATAGAAGGTAAGGGTTACAGTTGCAGCGGGGAAGAGAATAATCCAGAAACCCCGAACGATAATCCACCGAATTCAGAGCAGTCCCCTTCTCCCGATAATTCTCCAAGTCCCGCAAGTTCGTAATAATTTGTTAAAATTGCGTTCTTTATAGGATCGATAACTCATCGGGTGCGTTAGGTGCGATTCAAATCTTTGGTAAAAAGGGGTTAACCGAGCTTCTTTCCGTAACGCACCCTCCAATCAATCGAATTGATAATTAATAACGTTTTTGGTAATTAAACAGAGAGTTCAATGAGCAAAAATCCGATTTCGTTATTGTGGGAACTGCCGTTAGCCCTACTTTCTTTTCTATTTTATAAGGTGCTAAAGTTCGCGATCGGCAATCTTTATACGCTGTATTTAATGCTGAATCGCAAACAAGCTTCGCGCTGGCGCGTGCTATCGGCAGAAAATTTAAAATCGCCGCTGAGTTTGCCGGTGTTGATGACGAAGGGGCCGCGTTGGAATACTCATGCGATTATCGGGACACTGGGGCCTTTTACGGTGAAAGAAAAGGTTGCTTTAGATACGGAAACGGCGAATCGTTCTACTGAGTCTTGGATTGCTGTTTTTTATAGTTTTCCGGCTTACGAAACGATCGCGACTCTCGAATCAAATCAACTCAAGTCTGCGACGGGATGGGAGACTTTAGGGCTGTCTGCGGGTCAATATAGTATTGGTTTGCGGTATTATGGATGGCGCGATCGCGTCGAGTTGCCTGCGGTTAAAGTTGATGGGGAATTGCAGGCGGAAGTCACGCCGGTTTCGCCGCAGGTGAATGAATTCTACGACCATTTAAGCGATCGCACCAATTTATTCTACGCCAGCCTGCACTACTATATCTTCACGATTTTAAAATGGCGCAAATGGCTGCCAGAAGCCTTTGTTAAAGGGGAATACCTGCCCGTTGGTTCTCCCGATACGCAATTTTTGTACGGGTATCTCGAACGTGGGCAAGCTTTAAAAATTGCGATCGCACCGCAAATTGTAAATTGTTGTAACCTTTACTTGACAATTTACAACCGTGCGAGTTTACCAGTAGGAAGCTTTCAAATTGAGGTCGAAGAGTTCTCGACTGAGCCGGTGCGGGAGAATGGTTTTTATTTAATGCGAATTCGCCATCAAGTCGGTCGGAGTTCGGAGATAGAATTATCCTCGATACAATCGAGAGATGTCGAGCAAGATAGCGAAATGAAAGCGATAAAGGTCATTTGTAATTCGTAATTCGTAATTCGTAATTCGTAATTCGTAATTTGTAATTTGTAACTCATAACTCATAATTCATAACTCATAACTCATAATTCATAACTCATAATTCATAACAGCGGTACGGGACTGACCGTATTAATCAGACGGCGAATTTGGAGCAGGAAAATAAGCTCGCGCAGCTTAGAAGAAACTTCGGGAGGATAACCGCGTTGTTGGAGGCGATCGCGCAATTCGGCGTATTCGGCAGCGGTGAGGGGTTCGCCGTTCAGGAGCGATCGCGCTTCGGTGGCGATTTCGTTTCTGAGGACTTCCTCGGGGATATCTTCCGGCGGCGGTAGGGCAAAAGCGGGAGTTAGGGTGGAGGTTGCGATCGCGAGGCTGGAAATCGCGACGGCGAAAGGGGTAAAAGCGCGCGGAAAGTTCATAGCAATCGAGAAATGGAGTTTGCTGCTGCGGCTTGCAACGAGGCCAGTACACTTATAAATATTTCGCCAACTAAAACCATTATCATGTCCGGGATCGCGTTTGAAATCTTTTTCATCCTTCTGCTCATCGTTGCTAACGGAGTCTTTTCCGGATCGGAAATCGCCATCGTTTCCTCCCGACGGGTACGCTTGGAGCAACTGGCCAAAAATGGCGATCGCAAAGCCAAACTCGCGCTCAAACTCGCCAATTCGCCCAACAACTTCCTCTCCACCGTCCAAATCGGCATTACCCTAATCGGTATTCTTAGTGGTGCGGTGGGCGGCGCGACTCTGGCCCAACGCTTAGAAGGATTGCTGGGCAGCATTCCCCTCCTGTACCCCTACCGGGAGGTTCTAAGTTTCGCGATCGTCGTTAGCATCATCACTTACCTATCCTTAGTCGTCGGCGAACTCGTTCCCAAGCGCCTTGCCCTCAATAGCCCCGAACCGATTGCCTGCGCCGTCGCAGGACCAATGCGCTGGCTCTCGCGCGCGGCTGCGCCCGTCGTGTATCTGTTAGGGATATCCACCGATCTCTTGCTCAAAATGTTGGGCTTGCGGGAATCTCAAGAGTCGCCCGTGACGGAGGAAGAAATTAAAATTTTGCTCGATCAGGCAACGCAGGCGGGAACTTTTGAAGAAGCAGAACGCCAACTGGTGGGGCGAGTGTTTCGGCTCGGGGATCGCCCGATTCGAGCGTTGATGACTCCGCGCACCGAAATTGTCTGGCTCGATCTCAATAAACCTCTAAACGAAAACTGGGAAATCGCGATCGCGAGCGGTTATTCTCGATTTCCGGTGGGACATGGCAGTTTAGACCGCTGTTTGGGGATTGCGCGCCTTCGCAACTTATTTGAAGCTTCAATGGCTGGCGAGACTATCAATCTGGAAGCTAAACTGCAATCGCCCCTGTACGTGACCGAAACCATGCAATCTTTAAAGGTGCTGGAACTTTTTAAAAAAGAAGGAACCCGCGTTGCGCTGGTGAGTGACGAGTACGGGGGAATCGAAGGCTTGGTGACGCTCAGCGATTTAGTAGAAGCTTTAGTCGGCGAACTACCTTCTTTAGAAGATTTAGACGAACCGATGTCGGTGCGACGAGAAGATGGTTCTTGGTTGCTGGATGGCTTGCTTTCTGCCGATGACTTGAAAGATCTCTTAAATCGAGAAGTCCTGCCCTACGAAGCGCGGGGCGAATATCATACCCTCGGCGGCTTGATGATGACCCATTTGGGGCATATTCCGACAGCAGGAGAATATTTTGAGTGGAGCGGATTGCGCTTTGAAGTGATGGATATGGATGGGATTCGGGTCGATAAGGTGCTGGTGAGCGAATTACCGGCAGAACCAACACTGCCAGAATCGGGAGCGGATTAAAGCTCGTTCAAAGCCAGCCAACCGAGAAACGCTGTCCGAAGTTGCGCTCGGACTATTGACTTTTGTAACAAACTATTTTGTCCGAGGGCAACAATGGCGGAAACTGGGGAGGACATCAATTTATCCCCATTTTCTTGAGGAGTTTAAAATCATGACCGATGCGCAAGTTCTCATTGCTTTGGTGATTGCTTTAATCCCCGGCATTTTAGCGATTCGTCTTTCGACCGAACTCTATAAATAAGCGCGATCGTTTAACAAACGTTAGTATCGAGGAGGGGGAACAGGAAATGTTCCCCTTCCATCCTATGGACTAAAGTTGCGATCCCGCAGGGAGCCGCGTAGCGGCACGCGCGGGCGATCCCCATTTGAGGGGGATAAGGTACGTTGACAATTATTCTCTAATTCAGTATTAATCAGAGAGAACGACAGAGCCAAAGGCATTTTCCGACCCAACCGGCTCGGAGCGGAAGCGTACCGGGGTTGAAGTCCGCCAGCCTGGAGGTTGTCGATCGATACCCAGACTAGATTGTCTTTACATGAGCGCCCTGCAAAAACGAACAGAACCCTTCAATCCCGAACGTCGTCCGGCAAGATCCTTACAGTCCCAGCGCAACCGGCGTTCTTCTTATCGCGCGATCGCGATCGAAAATCTAGTCAAAGTTTTAGTCAACGGCGTTTTGTCAGTTGCCGCAATTACAGCGCTGAGCGATTTATTGCCCTACCTTCAGTCAAATCGAGTCAAGCTGCGCGAAATTCGCGTACAAGTGAAAGAAACGCAACTGCAAGTCGATGAATTGCGCAATAAATTTAGCAATACCTTCGATCCCCATCAAGCCAATAGCGTCATGCAGGAACAAAGTGCGAGAATCGCTCGCAATCAACGTCGCGTTGTCTGGTTGGAGAAAAAAACAGAAAATAATGAATGATTAAGGGTGGAATCAATAAGGAATTCAAGTTCCTGCTTTAAAGCTTAAGTCCATGCTATGCGTATTTTATTGGTTGACGATGAAGTTGAATTTACGGAATCTTTAAGTGAAATTCTGACTCGCGAAGGCTATGAAGTCGATGTGGCGGGGAACGGAACGTTGGGATTGCAACTCGCGCAACAAAAAGTTTACGACTTGCTGGTGCTGGATTGGATGATGCCGCAATTATCCGGTTTGTCGTTGTGCCAGCAATTGCGCGATCGCGGTTCGGTTGCCCCAATTTTATTTTTAACCGCTAAGGATACCATCGACGATCGCGTTGTCGGTTTGGATGCGGGGGCGGACGATTATTTAGTTAAACCCTTTGAGTTGCGAGAATTGTTGGCGCGAGTGCGGGCGTTGTTGCGCCGCGCCGTCGAACAAATCCCCACTCCAGCCCCCGCGAACCTTTCCCAAAAACTCAAAGTTGACGATCTCGAACTCGATCGCGACAATCAACTCGCTTACCGCAACAATCGCGCGATCGAACTCTCAGAAAAAGAGACGCAATTACTCGAATATTTTATGCAATATCCCGGTCAACTTCTCGTTCACGAACAAATTTATCAACAGTTGTGGGCAGAAGATGCACCGCCCAGCAGCAATGTTTTGGCTGCTTTAGTCCGATTATTGCGCCGAAAAATCGAGCAGAAAGGAGAAATTCCGCTCATTCATACCGTTTATGGAAAAGGCTATCGGTTCGGCATTATTGAGCGTTAATTTTTATTGTTTGAAATAGGGGTAGGAACGTTGACTTGCACATGGGTGTCAACTGGCTTGTAAATGTACGTTTCTAAACGCACCAAAATCTTGGCTGGTGGGCGCTGCCCACCCTACTAGAGAGCTAAACGCTGAAAATCTTGGCTTGCACATTGGTGTCAACTGGCTTGTAAATGTACGTTTCTAAACGCACCAAAATCTTGGCTGGTGGGCGCTGCCCACCCTACTAGACCTAATACCAATTTAAGATTGCGTTGCCTAGAATAAACTCTCCTAATCGATCGGGATAACGGTGCGTTACGCTTTGCTAACACACCCTACTGCCTAACGGCTCGGGCGATGGCTATTATAGCAACAGACATATCGATGAGGACAATCCGATCGGTAGAAAACCGGGCGAATGCCATTCGCCCCTACCCAAATTTGTCCTAACGGCCCGGGCGATGGCTATATCTGTAGGGACGTTGTATACAACGTCCCTACGGAGATGTTTGATTTCAGTGCCAATTCCTATCTAGTCTATTAAAATTTGTTCGTAGGTTGCTAGCAATAAATGCGGCTTCCAAGCCGTTATAAAATAGCCGATGGCAACTAAAACTGCCGAACTCAACGCAACGGGAATTGCTAAAGGAAAATAGATTAAATGACGGGAATCTTCTGCTATCATTTTAGCAAAGCGATCGCGGAAGATTTGCAACTTTCCGTTCGCGCCCTTCAAGCTTTCCTCCGATCGCAAATTTTTCTGTGCAGCCAGTCGCGTTTGCCAATAATAATCGTGACCGATGAGCAAAAATCGCCAGAAAAAGTGCGATAAACTCGAAGGCGGTGCGTGGGTTGCCCTTGCGCGCGGTTGTTTCCAAAGCACGTAACCTTCGCGGATTAAATTGCGGGCGTGAATATCGCAATTGCCGCGATATAGCGGTAAATCGAGGGGAATCGGATGCTGCAAGAGAAAATCGCGACGAAACGCTACATTATTGAGAAAATATTGGCGAGTTTTGCTGGGGGAAGTTTGCCCGGAGAAGGGCGGAAAAATGTAAGCAATCGCCATCGCCGTTCCATAAATTCCGACTCCCCGCGTCATCGTTTCGCCCGCAACAATTTGAACTTCTTCATGTTCAGAAAAAGTCTCTAACAGCATTCGCAACCATTGCGGTTCGTAGATACAGTCGGAATCGAAATAAACGACCACTTCCCCCGTTGCGAGTTCCGCACCGAGCATCTTGGCTTTATAGTACCCAGTATCGAGGGGCGCTTGATGGATTTTAATCCAAGGGTACTGCTTGCATAAGCGATCGAGCAAATCGAGAGGCGTATCGCCGCTTTCGATTAACCAAACTTCGTTCGCGCAGTTGGGCGACAAATCTTGATGGGCGAGGGAGGCTAAGGATTTCGTCAATCCCTCAAGATCGGCGTTTGCCAAGTTTTCGGTTTCAAGAACGATAGAAAAGCTAGGGAGTACCATCGGCAATGTTTGAGAGGTGGATATTTATTTGGATAATGGGATATTGAAATTGATAGTAAGATGCTGGAATTGACGCATTGCGTCCGCAGCAAAACTCAACTTGGCAAACCGACTGAATATTTTACCTTACTCGCGATCGTGGCAAATTCCCTGAACCTAAACAGTTACAAACAACAAATTGCCGACCTCTACAGTCGTCGCAGTCCGAGCTACGATGAGGGAGACTGGCATCCGAGAATCGCGCGCCGCCTGCTTGAATATACGCACCTTGCCCCCGGACAGCGCATTTTGGATATCGCCACCGGAACGGGGTTAATTGCCCTAGAAGCATCGCCAATTGTCGGTTCCCAAGGACGAGTGATTGGTGTGGACATTTCCGAAGGGATGTTAGAGAAAGCGCAACGCAAAGTTGATGCCCTTGGCTTCAAGAATATCGAATTATTGCTGGCAGATGCCGAAACCTTAAACTTTCCCGAAGATTATTTCGATCGCGTCTTCTGTTCTTCTGCTTTAATTTGGATGTCGGACTTAACCGCCGCCCTACGCCTCTGGCATCGCTTCCTCAAACCGGGCGGATTAATCGGTTTCCATGCCTTCGCCGATACCGCTTTTATTGGCGGCGTTCTTTCTCAAAAAATTTTGCAAAAGTACGGCGTATCGTTAACCTTAAATCAACCGACGGGAACGATCGAAAAATGTTACGAACTGTTGAAAAACGCTGGATTTGAAGCGATTAAAATCGAGCCGGAACAGTACGGAAGTTACGTGACTTTTGAGTATGCAAGAAGAATGTGGACGGGCAAAGATTATCCCGCGCCCGGTCAATTTCCCAATCCTCTAGCTCGGCTTTCTGAGATTGAGTTACAACAAGCAGAACGAGAGTTTGAGACAGCGTTAAAGGCGTTGCAGGGCGATCGCGGCATCTGGAACGATATTACAATCTTTTTTGCCAGGGGAAGGAAAAGGATATAGAAATCCGGTTCTTTCGCCATCATTGGGATAATTTTATAGCGCTACTTGAAAGGTGAAGCTACGTTTCTAAATGCACCGAAGTATTAGCTGGTGGGCGCTGCCCGCCCTACTAGACTAATGCCAATTAAAAATTAAAAATTAAAAATTAAAGATTAAGAAACCTATATCTATTAGGGGTTTCAGCCTCAAGATGTGTCGTCCGAACTCGGAGAATTGGTATAATCTTTAATGCTCATACCAGATTGATGTGAAGCTGCATAGAATGAAAAGCAGGGTGTGGAGCGCGAAGCGTAACGCACCGTTATCCTGAGAATTTAGGAGAGTTGATTCTAGGCAACGCAATCTTAAATTGGTATCAGTAGGCGGCAGTTGTAATTAAATAAAATGCGAGGAGGGCGGTTTTTTATTTCTAGATCGCTCTTATAACCACAGTTTCAGCTAAACCCGCCCCGACAGGTCTTGTTAACTTTTTTTATGCCCCCCTACTTATACCAATTCTCATTGATTTTGCACGATTCCCGAAGAGGGCATAACATTGTTCATTAGTGTCAACTTAAGCACGAGTGTTTGGTATAGCGTCATCCCAGCCCTCACCCCCCCGACCCCCCTCTCCCAATTTTGGGCGAGGGGGGAGAAGAATTCTCTCTTGCTCCCCTCTCCCAGGGTTGGGAGAGGGGCTGGGGGTGAGGGCGATTCCACTTTCTGAGTGGGGTTTCACGTTAAGTTGACATCAATGAACATTGTTATGCCCCTACGACGAAAAATTTAGTGCATTGTAACTGAGAATTGGTATTAATGCTAGGAGGTAAAGTCAAACTGTGGCTGACGACTTGCCACGGCTGAATTGTTGTAGCTTTGCCGCGTTCTCTCTCTAGTAAATCGACGGCGGCATCCACCGTTAAGTTGAAGGGAGTCGCGATCGCGATTTCTGCCGCTTGACCGCAACATTCATAGCAGCGCAAAATATAAGCATCGGGACAATCTTCCGCCCGTTTAAACGCCATCAATACCAAGTTTTCTGCCGAGAGATCGAGTAAACTCGCGACGGGCGGTAAATCGGTTAAATCGTCGGTTTGTCCCACTCCAAAGAACACTTGTAACGGTTGATTGAGTTCGTAGCCGCGACGTACCGTTTGCGCGTCTTTCCAAGAACCCGCATGGGGGTAAACTGCGTAAGTAAACTGATGCAAACCGCGATCGGCATCGGCATGAGGCCACATGGAAGCCCGCAGTAACGTCAGGCGCAACTGCTGCGGTTGCACGTCGTAGCCATATTTGCAATCATTGAGTAAGCTCGCGCCGTAGCCCGCCGGTGAAGTTAAATCCGCCCATTGCAACGCCGGAACTTCCCATTTGGCTTTCTCGGCGGGGGTTTGCGGTTGGGTTGGGCGATCGATCGCACCGCAGGGAATTTCAAAGGTTGCGAAGTCTGCTTCGAGGTTGAGGGGGAAGGCGGCTTTCACGAGAACGTGACGTTCTTGCCAATCAACGGTTGTGGCAATGTTAAGGACTGGCGAATGCGTATCGAGAATGTAGTCTTGGGTGAATTGGGATTGGTTGAGTTGGCGGATGACGCGCAGGCGTTGGCGAAGGTTGCCGCGTTCTTGCCACGCGATCGCGATTAATTGGGCTGGCGGTAGGGGATGCTGCGCGTAGTTGGGGTCGATATTCCACGCATCCCAATATTGTCCCTCATCTTGGAACGCTTGCAGTTGGTTGCCCGCCCCGTTAAGGACTTCGCGCTGGTGGATTTTGTCGAAGATGCGATCGATGTCGCCGGTTTGGGGATTAATAGCGACTTTTAGGATTTGATTTTCGAGGATAAATTCACTAACGTTTTCGCTTGCGATCTCCCTCTTATCCTCCTTACTCAGTCCCCAAAAGAGACGATAACCGATCGCGGGAATTTCTTCAGCCAGAAAAATTATTCCCTGTTCGCTTCGTTGCACCGGAAGTTGCTGCCCTTCGGCGTTATAAATTTCCCAGTCCGTCCCGTCGCTTGGCAGTTCGACGAGGTGGGAACGTTCCCAGTTGAGGGAGTTGAAGACGAGGAGGGGTTTAGCGTCGGGATGGGGCGGCGGGGGGAGGATAATGCGGGATGCGATCGCCCTCCAAGCTTGTTGTAAGATCGTTTCCGCGATCGCGATCGCTTCTTCCCAATCTCGATTCGCGCGCACGAACACTTCAAGAATCGAGGTTCCGGGTAAAATATCGTGGAACTGATTGAATAAAACCTTTTTCCAAGCCCGTTCGATCTCAGCTTGAGGGGCAGAATTAAGTGCTTTTTCTTCTACATTTTTCTTGGATTTCTCTGCTTTCTGGTTAACTCCGACGCGATCGATAATTTCCGCCAGCGTTGACCATAACTCCGCCCGATATAATAATGCTTCGCAACGGCGATTGTAGCGTTTTTGGTCGGCATGAGTCGTATAGCAACCGCGATGGAATTCTAGATATAATTCATCGTTCCAAACCGGCGCAGTCGAGGCAATTTTTTCGCGACAGGACTGTAAATAGCCTTCTGCGGTGGTAAATTCAAGACGCGGGAAAAACGGAGAATGTCGCCAACGCTGCTGCACTTCCAGCATATCGCGACTCGGCCCGCCGCCCTTATCGCCCACTCCCGGCAACCAGAAACTCTCCTGCAATCCCGTTTGCGCCTCCCAACCCGCCGCGTAAGCACTCATTACCCTCGGATTGGTATCCATTACGCCCTCGCGATTGGGCGGCGACATCAACGTAAAAATTTGACTGCCATCCGGCGACTGCCACCAAAACGCCCCGTGAGGAAACTCAGTGGTGTCGTTCCAATGCAGTTTTTGCGTTACAAAATATTCAATTCCCGCCTGCTGCAAAAATTGCGGCAATTGCCAACAAAATCCAAAACTATCCGTCAGCCACGCCACCGCCGCTATTTTACCGAATTTCTCTCGGGTGTAACGCTGTCCGTAGAGCAGTTGGCGCGCGATCGATTCCCCCGAAATTAAATTCATTTCCGGCTCGACCCACATCCCGCCCAAAACATTCCAGGATTCGTTTCTAACAGCGGCTTGAATAGCTTCAAAAAGTTGCGGACGATTGTTTTCGACCCATTCATATAGCGCGGGGCTAGTATGGCAAAAGGTAAGGTCTGGGAAGTCTTTTTGTAAGTTCAAAACTGACTCAAAGGTGCGCTGGGAAACGTCCCAAGTTTCTTCAAGCTCCCACAACCAGGCTAAATCTAGATGGGCGTGAGAGAGTATTTTGATGCAGCGTTCTTTGAGGCTGGCGGCGTGGGGTTGTAAGGTACGACGCAGGCGATCGAGAGAGGCATTGAATTCGGGTCTATTGCTAGTTTTTGTAACGTCGATTGGCTTTAAGGAAGTAGCAAGAATCGGTAAGTTTTCCGGTTGAAACCTTTGCCAGTATTGATGTAAAACTGTGAGTTCGTCTGCAATAAAAGTTGGATCGAGGCGAGGGTTATTTGGGTTTATCGGATAATCCGGAACTTCATAGATGAGCGTCGATTTCATCAACCCTCCGATATCGTGACCGGGGCTAATTAAGCGCAGAGCAACGATAAATTCTTCACCGGGGATTGCAGATGGTGTTAATAAAATTCTGACCGAAGATTCAAAGAGATCGCCTTCTTGAACGAATTGACCGTTAACGAAGATTTTGACATTCTCTGCCCACCAAACCAAGCTCAAACGCAGGGAAAATCCGGTTATTGGATACCTTTGTAAATCGTGGGGAATAACGAAGCGTTGCGCCAGCCAACAAACTTTTTTCCCAGCTTCCCAGACGATATAATCTTTAGGATTGAGGGTAACAGTTTGCCAAGTTTCGGGTTGAATGGGGGGACAACTGCGTTCCGCGATCGCGAAATCTTGGAAGGAACAATACCAAGAATTTTGTACGTCGGTTTGGGTTAACTGACGCAAGCGATCGAGTTGAGCGGTAATTTCTTTAGAGAGGTCTTGCATTACAGGAACGACCGAGGAATTCTATCATTTACCATTCATTATTCATTATTCTAAGCATGAAGCGCGATCGCGTGCCGAACCGTATAGCCCAAACCACTCATCAGAATCAGCAAGAAAAGCAAGGCGATGAGGGCAACCGGCGTTAAGCGAGGCGACGACGACTCAATCCAAATTTCCCGCACGACTAAAGAGATTGAAGCGCCGATGCTATAGCTCAAACTCAACACAATATAAGGCCACTGCTGCCAACTGTGCCAAATCAAAGCTAAAACTAAAAGTAGGGCGCTGGCTAAAAAAAGCATAAAGGATTCGACAAAACGCGGGGGATGTTCCTGACTCAGACGCAGAACGGACTGCCAACTCAACCGCCATAATCTCATCATCTTTAACACCCTCAGATCGCGCTGTTTCTAATCTGTAGGATAACTCGCCAGGACTGCTATCCGCGATCGCACTCTCAAACGACTCGTGAAATATTTTTGAGATCTGAAGATTTGCTCGGAGAGATACACTAAGCTATGTTCGACGCGCAAGCGCACTCGCGCTAAATTCCCGAATTAGTAACCCCCAAAAACGCTCAATGCCCGCTCGAATTTTAGACGGAAAAGCCCTCGCTGAAAAAATCCACCAAGAATTACGCGATCGCATCGCCGCCCTGCAACCCCAAATTGGCCGTCCGCCGGGACTTGCGGTACTCATGGCGGGCGATAACCCGGCTAGCGCTGCTTACGTTCGCAACAAAGAACGCGCCTGCACGAAAGTGGGAATTGCTTCCTTCGGGCGGCATTTCCCCACCGAGACGACGCAGGAGGAATTGGAAGACGCGATCGCCGCCTGCAACCAAGACGAACGCATTGATGGTATTCTCGTTCAATTACCGCTACCCGCTCATCTCGACTCCGTAGCGCTTCTCAACGCGATCGCGCCCCACAAAGATGCAGATGGCTTGCACCCCGTTAACCTCGGACGCTTGCTGCGCGGCGAACCCGGACTTCGCAGTTGCACCCCAGCGGGCGTAATGCGAATGTTAAAGGAAGATCGCATCGAAGTGGCTGGCAAACAAGCTGTCGTCGTCGGACGCAGTATTTTAGTCGGAAAACCGCTGGCGATGATGCTGCTGGCTGAAGATGCTACCGTCACCGTCGCCCATTCCCGTTCCCACGACTTAGCCGCCATTACCCGCAGCGCCGATATCCTCATCCCAGCGGTGGGCAAACCGGGACTGATTACCGCAGAGATGGTTAAACCGGGCGCAGTGGTGGTGGATGTCGGCATTAACCGTATTGAAGACGCATCGGGAAAAGCGCGCTTGGTGGGGGATGTAGACTTTCAAGCCGTCAAAGAGGTGGCAAGCGCGATCGCGCCCGTTCCCGGCGGAGTCGGGCCGATGACCGTGGCTATGTTATTGCAGAATACCGTATTGAGTTACCAAATAATTTGTAATTCGTAATTCAGAATTAATGCTTCAATTCCTTGAGGGAATAAGCCTTTACCTTTAGTTGGGGCGATCGTTACGAATTGCGAATTATTTGAACTCAGTGAAACTGCATCGAATTCTCATTGATTTTGCACGATTACCCAAGAGGGCATAACAGTGTTATGCCCCTACGGCGACAAATTTAGTGCAAAACTTGTAGGAAATGGTATTAGCTCAAAGAGTCCATCATTGCAACAGTTGCGGCTATACCACAAATCGAGATGTGGCAGCCGCGCAAGTGGTGAAAGAAAGAGGATTAAATGCGGTCGGGCGGATCGCATCAACGCTCGTTGAGGGGAAAGATATCGGGGTTGGGGTCTATGCCCCTTCTAGAGTCTCCCTATGATGCGAGAATCCCCGCTCCTTTAGGACGGGGAGTTGTCAACTGCTTGATGCAAGCGATCCTGCGGCGGGGAAACCGAAGAAACCCCATTTTCTCCGATTTTTCCACCGACCACTGCTTGCACGCCTTCCAGGGTAGACATCATGTTGCGCGGATCCATAAACATGACCTTACTGCTGCCGCTACTGCCGATAGTTTTGCCCATTTCTAGATAGTTTTGCGCTAACAGAAACTGTAATGCTTCTCTAGCTTTAGGATCGGTTCTCAGTTTTTCAGTGACGAGATCCAGCGCGCGGGCGGTGGCTTGCGCTCGCAGGACTTCCTGCTGTGCGTCGGCTTCCGCTTTAAGGATAGCGGCTTTTTTAGCGGATTCGGCTTGCAGGACTTGCGCTTCGGCTTTCCCCTTAGCAGAGTTGACGGCGGATTCGCGTTCGCCTTCTGAGGTAAGGATGGCGGCGCGCTTTCTGCGTTCGGCGGCCATTTGCAATTCCATCGAATCCTGAACCGCTTTAGAAGGAATAATATCGCGCAACTCAACCCGCGTCACTTTTACCCCCCAAGGATCGGTTGCTAAATCGAGTTCGCGCAGGAGAATTTCGTTGATTTCGCTGCGGGCGGTGAAGGTTTGATCGAGTTCGAGTTTGCCCATTTCAGCGCGAATTTGCGTCAGAACGAGGTTAACGATCGCGTCGCGCAAATTCTCGACTTTATAGTAGGCTTTGTACATATCCATGATGCGCCAATAAACCACCGCATCGACGCTAATCCCAACGTTATCTTTGGTAATACACGCTTGAGCGGGAATGTCAAGAACTTTTTCGCGAATGGTTTGTTTGTAAACGATTTTGTCGATGAAGGGGACGAGTAAGTTTAAGCCCGGGCCGAGTTTGCGATTGTAACTACCCAAACTTTCAACGAGACATTCATCCTTTTCATTAACGATTTTGACGGAACCTGCAAGGGCAGAACCGCCTAGGGCTAAGAAGATTAAGAGTAGAAATTGTTGCATAATCTTTGAGGGGCAATAAAGTTTTGAAAAGTGTTGAGCGGTTATGAATTCAAAATATTTTGGGGCATTACGATTAAAGTGTTGCCTTCGCGTCCGATAATGTAGACGGGTTCGGAAGGCGCGATCGCGCAGTTCTCATCGCCGCATCTCGCCCGCCAAGAATTCCCCTCATACAACACGCGCCCTGCCTTTCCCGGCGGAATTTCAGTGAGGGTTTCGCCGCAGCGATCGTCCCCAGAGGCTAAGTTAGAGGGTTTGGGCGAGAGGAAGCGCCGCGTCAAAACGACGAACAGGACGGAACAAAGCAGCCACAAAGCGATTTGCAGCGTCAAAGAACGGAACCGCAAAGACACAATAGCAACGAGAAAGGCGCTCAGCCCCATCATGAATTCAATAAAGGCTGTGGGAAAGAAAAGTTCCATCAAACAGAGGATGGCTCCAGCAAGCGCCCACAGTAGTGTAGGATCGGACATAACTTTCACTTCCTTACTCCTTAGCCTACACGAGGGATAGAAATGATTCCCGAAAAAGTTAGAAAGAATCTATCTGTGAGGGGGCGATCGGGAGAGGGATATTGAGTCTACCTAATTTAAATGCCCCTTAACTTAACTCACCACTCACAATTTATCATTCATAAATAACTACTCACAATTCATAATTCATAATTCATAATTCATAATTTTTATGAACTATCTTTGGGTTCCAAACCCCACGGCTGCTAAACATTTATATCCCCAACAAGTGGGCAATCGCTTCCAAGTCCTCGCCCCACAAATTTGGCAAGATTTGCACCCCGATCGCGCCCTACCCACCCCCGAGCCGCTCCCTAACTCGCTCGCGCCCTATTTGCACCTGTTTCCCCAACGCCTGCACGTTCCTGAAGTCTACGGTTTATTACCGATAGACGGCGAAGAATTATTGTTGCTGAGTAACGTTCCCATCGATCGCCAAGGGAACTTTTATCCGATGCTAAGCGAAATGTGGGCGCAAGCATCGGTAACGCGGCAATTGTACTGGTTGTGGCAAATTCTCAACCTCTGGACTCCGTTGAGCGAACAGGGAGTTACTTCGAGCTTGCTGATTCCGGAAAATCTGCGCGTGGAAGGATGGCGAGTGCGCTTGCGACAACTTTTTAGCGATCGCGCGGCGCGAGAAGAGTTTGAGTCGGCGCGTTCCTCAGCCGGGGGCGTTGCAGTTATCGGCGCTTCCTCCCGCGTCTCCTTAGCCGCGCTGGGCGAAAGCTGGGAATCCCTCGCCAGTTCGGCGCGCCCAGAAATTGCTTCGCTGCTGTCGGAAATAATTGCCGGATTAAAGATCGAAGGCGTACCCTTTGACAGCATTGCCGATGCCCTCAACGAACTCTTACTCGATCGCGCTGCCAAACAGCCCTTGCGGGTGCGCGTAGCGGGCGGGAGCGATCGCGGCCGCATTCCCAGCCACAATGAAGATAGTTATTATCCCACCAGCGCCGATCTCGGCATCGACAGCCACAACGTTCCCGAACGCCTCACCTCTCACTTACTCGTCATCTGCGATGGCATTGGCGGACACGAAGGCGGCGAAGTTGCCAGCCATATCGCCGTACAATCGATCCGGTTGCAAGCGCGATCGCTCCTCGCCGAACTCGACGAAGATCCCAAAGTCATGACCCCCGGATTGGTGCAGGATCAGATTGCTGCTACAATTCGCATTGCCAACAACGCGATCGCCGCGCGCAACGACCAACAGAAACGCGAAGCCCGCCAGCGCATGGCTACCACCCTCGTCATGGCGCTACAACTCCCCCAAAAAATCGCCTGCTTCAACGGGGAACCCGCCAACGGACACGAACTCTACATCGCCCATGTCGGCGACAGTCGCGCCTACTGGATTACGCCCAACTACTGCCAGCAACTCACCGTTGACGACGACATCGCCTCGAGGGAAGTCCGCCGAGGGCGCAAACTCTATCGAGAAAGCCTCACCATTTCCGGTGCAGAAGCCCTAACCCAAGCCCTCGGAACCCGCAGCGGCGAATCCCTGCGTCCCACCCTCCAGCGTTTCATCATCGAAGAAGACGGCGTATTGTTGCTGTGTTCCGACGGAATGAGCGATGGCGACGTGCTAGAAGAAGCATGGCAAACTTATATTCCGCCCGTCATTCGCGGTCAAATTTCCCTCGAATCAGCCGTAGAAGGGCTAATTCGTCGCGCCAACGAAAAAAATGGTCGAGATAATATCTCCGTCGTTGCCGCGCACTACAGTGTTGCCGCTCAACCGTCCGTCCTCGTTAATCTCGCCGAACTGCCCAAAACCGAAGCCTCCGAACCGATTCAAGTCGGCCTTGAAACGCCCCCCGAACAGCCCGAAACCGAAGAAAAAGCGGCAGAAACCGAGCCAATTTTAATGCCAGAACTGGACATTGAAGAGGAACTGAACAGCGAAAAATCCCCCGCTTATTTAGAGGGATTGCGTTGGGGCATTAAAGGATTGCTTTTAGCACTTTTAATCGGTGTTTTAGTCTTATTAATGCGCTGGTCGATCGATTCCAAAGATAAGACCCAACCCTCACCGACGGCTCCCGTCCCAGAAACGACGAATTAATTCGTCGTTTGTAATTCATAATCATAAGTAACGAGGATATGGAAACGGTAAAGGATGGCAACCGCGTTGCTTTTTTTCGTGAAGCGGCTCCCTATATTCACTCTCATCGCGGCAAAACTTTCGTCGTTGCGTTCGCCGGTGAGGTTGTTAATAGCAGCCAGTTTCAGCAAATTTTGCAAGACCTGGCGATTGTCTCTAGCTTGGGTGCAAGGCTGGTGTTGGTGCATGGCACGCGACCCCAAATTGACAAGCGCCTTCACCACAATAATGTGCCGATTCATCTTCACAAGGGTATTCGCGTCACGGATATGCCCGCCTTACTTGCCGCACAAGAAGCGATCGGTTTTACCCGGATTCGGATTGAAAATCTTCTGACTCATATCTTAAATCAACCTTCAGTTTCCAGCGACGGATTGGGGATTATCTCTGGCAATTTTATGACGGCCCGTCCGATGGGAATCCATGATGGCATTGACTATGGTTTTACGGGTTTGATTCGCAGAATTAATCATGCTTTGATTCGGCAACAGCTAGAAGCAAATAACATCGTTCTCTTGTCGCCGATTGGGTATTCTCCGACTGGAGAAGCTTACAATTTATTTTACGAGCACGTTGCAATTGCGGCGGCAAAAGCCCTCAGCGCTGATAAATTAATCTTTTTTAGTCACCAGTCCTTAGATTTACCCCCAGAACTGACGCTCGATGAAGCGAAAACCTATCAGCACGCTCTCCTTCCTGCTGCTATTGAAGCGCTGGAGGCGGGTGTCGAGCGGATCCATCTGCTGGATGCGACGATCGATGGTGCTTTGTTAGTAGAACTTTACACGCGCGATGGCATGGGCAGCACGATCTCTGCCGAGCAGTTCGAGTGCCTGCGGGCTGCAACTGTCGAGGATATTAGCAGTATCTTAGATGTGATTCGCCCCCTAGAAAATGGAGGCACGTTGGTTAAACGCTCTCGCGAACATCTGGAGATGGAAATTCAGAACTTCCACGTTATTACTCGCGATCGCCAAGTTATTGCCTGTGCGGCCCTGTATGATACCGATAATGTTGAAGTTGGCGAGCTAGCCTGTTTGGCCGTTCATCCAGATTATCGCGGCGGTAAGCGAGGCGACAAGCTGCTCGGACATATTACTCGGTTGGCGCAAAAGCAAGGTAAAACCAAGCTTTTGGTACTGACAACTCAAACCACCGACTGGTTTCGAGAACGTGAATTCACCAAGGGAAGTATTGAAGAACTGCCCGATAACAAAAAGTCACTGTATAACTATCAGCGAAATTCACAGATTTTATTCAAGCAAATTGCAAGATGCTCGTGAGGTTTTGTAAGCTTGCGAATACGTTACGGTTGCAATCGAGCGAATAGACATCTCCAGAAACCCCCATTTTTGTACAGCCTATCAAGGGTTTTAAGGTGATTTTCGGAGATGTCTAATGTCTATGACCCGCAAAGATACTTTAGAAGGAGATCGTCCTAAATAAGGTGGGGTAGAATGGCGGTATTGATACCGCGCATGACGTTCCAACGTCGAGCATACTGTTAAAAAATTCAAGAAAAAGGCTAAAAGGAGCCGATCGAGCTAGACAGCAATGGTATCATCAAGGCGGCGACGTTTACATAACTTAAGGTAAGAATTATGAGACAAGCACCTGTATCTCCGGTGGTGCTGGTGATTCTGGATGGCTGGGGCTACCGGGAAGCAACAGAGGCCAATGCGATCGCGCTAGCTAACACGCCTGTCATGGACAGTCTTTGGGCAGCCTATCCAAGAACCTTAATCCGTGCCTCGGCTAAGGATGTGGGATTGCCAATCGGTCAAATGGGTAACTCCGAAGTGGGTCATCTCAATATCGGTGCGGGGCGGATTGTCCCGCAAGAGTTAGTCCGCATCAGCGATGCAGTGGAAGATGGTTCCCTGCTCGAAAATCCTACTCTCGTACAAACTTGTCAGAAAGTGCGCGCCTCGGGGGGCAAGCTCCACCTTTTGGGGTTGTGTTCGGAAGGCGGGGTGCATTCCCACTCGCTCCATTTGCTAGGTTTGCTGGATCTCGCAAAATTACATGGTATTGGCGATGTCTGCATTCACGCTTTCACCGACGGTCGCGATACCCCTCCTACTGATGGGATCGATGCGCTACAAGCGATCGAAGACCATATGGCCAAGATTGGGATCGGACGCATTGCTACGATTAGCGGTCGTTACTATGCAATGGATCGCGATCGCCGCTGGGATCGCGTGCAAAAAGCCTACGAGGTGATGACGACCGATGGCGTGGGCGATGGACGCAGCGCCGTGCAAGTCTTAAAAGATTCTTACGAACGCGAGATTACCGATGAATTTATCGAACCGACGCGGATCGCTCCCGGCGCAATTGCCCCCGGCGATGGCGTAATCTTTTTTAACTTCCGCCCCGATCGCTCCAGACAACTGACCGCAGCTTTTGTCAAGCCGGATTTCAACGGTTTCGAGCGAAAATTCATTCATCCCCTCGAATTCGTTACCTTCACCCAATACGATGCCTCTCTCTCGATCCCCGTCGCCTTCCCGCCCCAAAGTTTAACCAACATTCTCGGCGAAATTATTGCCCAGCACGGGCTGCGGCAGTTTCGGACGGCAGAGACGGAGAAATATCCCCACGTCACCTACTTTTTCAACGGCGGTTTAGAAGAACCGTTCCCCGGAGAAGATCGAGAATTGATCCCCAGTCCGATGGTTGCAACTTACGACAAAGCGCCCGCTATGTCTGCCGATAAGGTGACGCAGGCGGTTTGCGGCGCGATCGACAAAGGAATTTATTCTTTCGTTGTCGTTAACTACGCTAACCCCGATATGGTGGGGCATACCGGCAAACTCGATGCAGCGATTCGCGCGATCGAAACGGTCGATCGCTGTTTGGGCAAATTGCTCGAAAGCGCCAGTCGGATGGGCGCAACCGTGCTGATTACCGCCGATCACGGCAACGCGGAATATATGCGCGACGAAGAAGGCAACCCTTGGACTGCGCACACCACCAATCTCGTTCCTTTGATTCTCGTTGAAGGGGAAGGGCGGAAAATTCCTGGCTACGGTACTGAAGTTCAACTGCGAGATGACGGACGTTTGTGCGATCTCGCCCCGACTATCTTAGATATTCTCAACTTACAGCAACCGAAGGAAATGACCGGACACTCGCTCTTAGCTCCCATCGAGCTTGAAGTCCGAGCCAATCGCACGCCCTTGCGCGTTGCTCTTTGAGCGGCAAACCTCAGCCAACGAATGGCACTGAAATAAGTATAAAGTCTGTACGGTTTAAGTCCGCAAAACCTAACATCACGATTAATGTTCTGGGTTGATTCAGTGCCATTTTTTCACAATTCATCCGGCGATAAACCCAAGGTTTCAGCAACTTGCTCGCGAGTCAGCCCTAAGTTTAACAATTGCGCGATCGCGCCTTGTTTGATTTGTTCGGCTCGTTCTCGTTCCCGTTCGGCTTCTTGTCTGGCAGAAAGCAACAACTCTTCCGGGCGCTGGTAGCGTTGTCCCTTCTCGTCAAACCATCCTAACAGTTCTCGTTGAATCGGACTGTTTGGCTCGACGTAACGACCGATTCCCAAACCAATTTCTGGCATCCAATACGGCTCGCCAATTTGTAACTCGTAACGACCGTTCCTTAAACGATACACCTCAAATGGCAGATGGCGATCGCGCTGCCAAAATTGCGGATTATAAACGACATAGTACAGCACCCCCAACGCCGCGTATTGTTCCGCTTTTGCGTTGTACTCTTCCCCCGGAGTCCAAGAAACAACTTCCAACGCCAAAATTGGGACGACTCCGTTTTCCTCCCAAACTGGGTAACTGGGACGCGAACCGCCATTTTTGTGCCGTTCTACCCCCAAACTCAAGAAACCATCGGGGACGATGGGGACTAATTGACATCCTCACCGCCCTAAAAGTGCGGTGATTCCTAAACCTCACGCGCCCATCCATGTTTTTGAGTTCTCCTCAAAAACGAGGACGCTACGATTCAGGTTTCTGCTTCATTGCAACTGCCTCCACCCGCAAGGAGTTTTATGGTCTTACGTTCGCTCCACAGACTATCCCCGCTAGCCCAGCGGTTCTCATGTGTCGAAATTCCGAAAAGAATTTCTATGTTTTGGGTTGATTCGAGGGATAGCTCTACCCATTGCCCCGTCCTCTTTTCCCGGTCTACCGATTTTTCTTCCCCGTTGCGAAGTTTCGCAAGCTTTGGTGTTAGGGTTTATGTCTCCATCGTCGCGGGTGGGTCATTGACCAACACGATTCTACCAAAAATTAATGTAAAGCCGTGCTAGTGGTCACTGAGACTTCGGCGTGAGCGCTCAGTCGAACGCTTGTCGAAGTGAAGCACGGAGTTTCAAACCCATTTTTCTGATGACTCACGCCAGTCGTATGGTAAATTGCCATATCCGCACCGAAGTACCAATCTTGACGGTCTGCCCACAGAAAATCGAGCAGAAACAGCAAAATATTGGGAATATAGTTTTGATTCTCGTTATCCACCGGCGTATCGTCCGAGCAGGGCAGTTCTTCGCTGCTGGGCAGGAATTGAGGAGGAGTGTAAACCATAAGCGTTTTTCCCGGCAGTTCTGCTCTTTAATTATGCCGTATTTTGTTTATCGGGGAAGGCAACAACTTCGCACGAGTTGAAAAAGCGATTGCATTACATTTCGGCTGCCGTATACCAAGGATATCTTGGCACTGGGCGCGCCTTTCGCTTCTAACGAGAGAATTGAAAGGATTTCGCTCGTGCGATCGCTCGCATTTTGCTACCTTAGAGCCGTTATTCAGTATGTAAGCTTTATCGGTTGGGGTGCGAAAGTTGGAGCGAAAATTATGGACTATTTATGACTCCCGCGCAAGTCGTACAAAGCCAGGGTCTTACTTATACCCACTGCTCTACCTAACTGAGCTACAATCGCAATAAAACGCGATTGGTAGGACTCGAACCTACGACCGATGGATTGGAATAAAGTATGTAAGCTTCGCCCATTGGGGCGCGGGAGAAAGAGGTTAAAAAATGTTGGCTTCGCACGAGTTAAAAAAGCTATTGTTTTGGTCATAGCAGGAATCGAACCTGCTACTTCTCGAACCTGAATCGAGCGAGCTACCATTGCTCTATATGAATGTAAGCTTTATTCGGTCGGGGTGCGAAGGTTATTTTAAGTTTTGGAATTCCCGCGCGAGTGAGTAAAGCAATTTCACTTGATGCTCTTCCATTTGAGCTACGCCTCCAAGTACGGAGACGGTAGGACTCGAACCTACAACCTTCGGTTTCGTAGACCGGATGGGTGTATGCTTCGCTAGTTCGGGCGCGGGATTTGTTAATAATTTTATTCAGCCATAAACGGCTTCGGGACGAATAATTGTATCGCCGCTAGGTCTGCGATCGACGACATAGTGGGAAAAGCGATTATTATCAACGTCGAAGTATTGGGCGAGGCGTTCTTTGATGCGCTCGTCGCTCATTGCAGTTGTCAGTCCGATCGCGTTTTCGGCAATATCGTAGGAACGCCCTTCAAAACGAACGTGAACCATTTTTCACCTCTGCAATCTTCAATAAACTAATTGTAGTATTTGTAATACAAGCCTGTCAAGAGGTCAGCGAAAATTTTTTGTACAAATATCCAAAAGAGAGTTCGACAGCAAGTTAGAGAGCATCAGAATAAAAAGGAGAACTTGAGGCTTAAGCTGTACCTCGTGCAAGAGAGAACCGCTAATATTTTCATCTCACCGTTTTTTGAGACTTGCTGTAGGTTCCAAGATTGCTAGCGAAATGTTCCATTAACATTCGATGGATAAAAATATAGCTGCCCCCTACCTTTTGTAGAAAAATACGATCGGCAGCATAGTCGAGAAAATGGGCATAGTTCCAGGTAATAGAATTGTTGAAGTAAAGGATAATACGCAAGGTGAAGTGTTGAATGCAGGCAGTAATTCCTCCAAAAATCAGCCCGAGAAATAGCCCATAAACACCCCCTCCTATTAAAGCTCCTATTAAATTAGCTACTATGTTTTGCTGGAGTGCAATAATAACTGTAAAAACCAAGGCGAAGAGTGCTGAAACAATGGCAGTTATTACACTTCCTATTAATCCCAAAAATACAGCGCTCTTAGCAGATTCCCAAATTCCTTGATTGGGAAACGTTTTGGCTTCTATTTTTGCTCCTTTAAATCCTTGACTCAGGCAATAAATGATTCCTGCACTCACCCCATGCAATAATCCTCCATACAACCCCGCCATCAAGCTTGGCATAGGGACTGATTTAGGCAAAGCTACAATATCGCCGACTTGCGAAACTATTAACTCGTAACTAACCCCAAAAACTAGCCCAATTATTATTCCTATTAGTAAAGACAAAATTATGCCCCTAGGGAGACTTTTTTTCGCTTCTTTCCAAGACCATTGGAGGCTTTCAATAAGCTGAATTTCTCCATTACTCAATAAAATATATAATCCATAAACTCCACCAATAATTATTCCTTGGTTAAGTCCTTTTAGCAGTCCCATTTTCAGTATCTCACTGAATTTTATCGGGTATTTTGATAAAAACAAAAAGGGATAAGTTAACCCGCTAAAAAAAAGAGCAAGAATTACCGAAAACAATAATGAAGAGAATACAAAAAAGAGCGAGCTTCCTATTTTATAAACAATTTTGTGTAGCCAACTTTGCAACCAAGTAGGCTGCATTTGCTCGATTAGAAAAATTGTTTGAGACGCTTGAGACATCCGTTGTGCTAACCAATTCAGCCACAATGTAGTTTGCTGATGCTGATAGGGAGGGTTGTATTGGCTGGATTTACCAATTCTTTCCTGCTGAAACATCCGCTTGATATAAGCCTCAAACAGGTTTTGACGACGTTCTTGGAGCGCACCTATCTGTCGGAGTTCTTCAACATTTTTTCCTTGATAAGCTAAGGTCATCACGCTAAGTGTTAGCGGCGACTTAGCTAACTCTTGCAGAACAGTATCTTCTTTAAGTAAAGTTTTGACTGCTTTTAATTGCTCGCCCGCGCTCTCCAAATAGCTCTCTATCTGCTCTGGAGTCAGAGAACGAATAAAAATTGCCCCTAGTAATTGCAGACGATTTGATAGAGATTCGTAGTCTGCGATACGGCTTGTGACAACCATTTCAGTTTGTCCGTGTTCTTGCATGAACTGGTTAATGGCTTGAACGCAAGCTTCACGAAGATCGGCATTTACTTCATCCAAGCCGTCCAGCAATAACAGCAGTTGTTGCTGTTCGATTGCCTTTTTACCCAGACTTTTAGACACCTGATATTTACTGTAAAGTTCCTCAATTAGCCACTCTGCAATTGTTTGTTTTTTATTCCCCCAAGAGGATAAGTTTAAGACTACTGGAATCAGCCGACTCAAATTTTCTTCAGCACTAGCAATTAAATTCTGCGTCAGTTTTAAGAGGGTAATTGTTTTCCCCGCACCGGGTTCTCCTAAAATCAATAGAGTTCGTCCTTCTCCTATGCTTTGGAAAAATTCAGTTGCGCTTGTTCCGGCTGGTAGAATCTGCCGGGATTCTTCGGCTATCGCATCAAAGGGAGTGAAGGGACGTTCTACAGCATCTAATCGCTTTTCTAGACTGAGTTCGATTGTTGCTTGGGTCTGCAATAAATTGTTTAAAACTCCTTCAATCCAATATTCTTTGACTTTACCAAGCAAGACTTTTCTTTGGCGGTATTCCGTTTGTGTTAATGGTAGCTCGGTACTCGTTGCTGGGCTACTGAGTAATTCTGAGACTTGATAGATAAAGTTTTGAGTGACTGTTCCGTGATTTTCTTGGATAAAACCCTGAACTGTCCCTCCCGAAATCTCGACAGAACTGGAAAGATATTCAGAAGTCATTATTTAGCCCTCAATCTTGTCTCAATTAACTAAAATTTTGATTAATGTTGCCGAGATTTTGCTGGGTTAAACCCTGCACTGTCCCGCCTGAAATGTGCACGTTAAACTTTCCGTCGTTGGCTTCTTGAGGGTTAAGTTGTTCCAAAAGTTCTCGAGCGGCTTTAATGATTTCATCATCGCGATCTATCCCCGCCTCTTTTAATTCATCTTCTAATAGAGCTTTGGTCTTTTCGGGCTTCTCTTCATACTTGTCCAGAATCGCTGATGAATTCGATTTTCCCTTAGCCTCGAATTTTTGCTTTATTAGATTTTTTAAGCCGTTGTAAGCATCAGGTATAAATAAATTGGTAGCTGTTTCTGCCGCTTTACTTGCCGCGATTTTAGTTGCAGCCGTAGCTAGGGCTGCAAGGATAATCGAAAGAGGTTCCATTATACACCGTCTCCATTTTTTTACAAAATGAATATGAGCAATATTTAAGAATTTAATTATACCTCCTAACTGGGCAACGTTTCCCGAAAGCTTAATACCTGTCCCCGATTATCTGGTACGATCGATTACCGATCGCAACTATAAAGTTTTTTGAGGAGACTTATGACCCAGCACCACCGCATTACCTTACTGCCCGGAGATGGAATCGGCCCGGAAATTATGGCTGTAGCGGTAGAAGTGCTGCGAGAGGTTGCCTCGAAGTGCGCTCTGCAATTAGAATTTACCGAAGCGCTGATTGGCGGGGCGGCGATCGATGCGACGGGCAGCCCTTTGCCGGAAGAAACTTTAGAAACCTGCCGCAAGAGCGATGCAGTATTGCTGGCCGCGATCGGGGGGTATAAATGGGATAACTTAGCGCGCCAGCAGCGCCCAGAAACGGGATTATTAGGATTGCGCGCCGGATTGGGGCTATTTGCCAACTTGCGCCCCGCCACGATTTTTCCCCAGCTAATCGATGCTTCGAGTTTGAAGCGGGAAGTCGTGGAAGGCGTGGATATTATGGTGGTGCGCGAACTCACCGGCGGGATTTACTTCGGACAACCCAAGGGGATTTTTGAGGCGGAAACGGGGGAAAAACGCGGCGTAAACACGATGGCTTACCTGGAAGGGGAAATCGATCGCATCGCAAAAGTCGGCTTCGAGACGGCGCAAAAACGACGCGGTAAGCTCTGTTCGGTGGATAAGGCGAACGTACTGGATGTCTCTCAATTATGGCGCGATCGCGTCACCCTCATGGCCGCACAATACCCCGATGTCGAACTCTCGCACCTCTACGTCGATAACGCCGCTATGCAGTTAGTGCGCGCCCCCAAACAATTCGATACCATCGTCACCGGGAACTTATTCGGCGATATCCTCTCCGACGAAGCTGCTATGCTTACCGGCAGTATCGGGATGCTCCCTTCTGCTAGTTTAGGTGCAGACGGCCCCGGCTTGTTTGAACCCGTCCACGGTTCCGCCCCCGACATCGCCGGACAAGATAAAGCTAATCCCTTGGCGCAAGTGCTGAGCGCTGCGATGATGTTGCGGTATGGGTTGGATTGTCCCGAAGGCGCGGACAAAATCGAGCAAGCCGTTTTGCAGGTTTTGGAGCAAGGTTATCGCACGGGCGATATCATGTCTGAGGGTATGAAAGCGGTGGGCTGTCAAGGGATGGGCGAAGCCTTGTTGGAGGCGCTTCGGTCGTTTTAAAATTAACATACTGGTTTGAGATTCAATCTCTAATTATAAAAGAAAAGATTTCTGAAATTATTTACCAGTTGTTTTAGCAGCGATGAAAGATTGGAGTTCTTTGAAAAAACGATATTTACGAGACAATCTCTCCATTCGCTTGGGGAATTTAGCATCGAATTTATCTCGCATAAGGTCGCGATGTCAAAAAGATAATAATAGCGATGTTGTTAAAGATTTGTTTCGGGAGAGTCAATGGTTTATTGAATGGACGGCGGCTGAAGCAGAAATCGACGTAGCCGCAGAGTTAGTAGAATTGCAAGTTCAGTTAGCTTGCTGGCAATATTCCTGGGACAAGATTTGGGGAGACGAAGAAAAACGCCGCAATGTTGCCGATCGGGCTAAAAATTGGTCGGATAAAGTTCTAGCGCGATCGGGTTTATTATCTGAGAATTGAAAGGATGTGGAGAGATACTGCGTATCAGTTTTTGTAACGCCACAACAGGCAGCCTAGCGAGAAGGTTAAAAAGGGTGAAGCAACCTTGAAATTGCTTGACCCGAAAAGCCCATGAAGTATTCTGCACCGATCGCAGCCCTCATTGCAACCGTTCTCCTCGGAGGGATTGCAGCGAACTGCACCGCAACACAACCCCTTTTCTCTCAATCCTTCCCTCGAATCTCAACTCGCGCCAATAACCTGCCCAAAACGATGGAAACGGCAATTATTGAAGACTTGAGAAATCGTTTAGGGTTGCCCGAAGAACCGGCATTTCGCCCTGTCATCAAACACCGCGAACCCGCAACCTGGGAAGGATGTCTCCCCACGCCGGGAGCGCCGGGATACGGGGGTAACTGCCAACCTATAACACATTCTGGCTGGAAAGTCAAGCTCGAAGTTCCGGGGGAAACCCAAGCAAAAGGGGAAATTTGGACGTACTACGCCAGTCAAACCGACGGGACATTTTTGTTTGACGGTTTGGATAGCCTAAATGCGACGGTTAAAGGTGCGATCGCGAAACGCCTCAATCTTGCCCCCGAAAACTTGCAAGTGACCGCCGCCGAACTCACCTTTGGGGCTTGTCAGACGAAGGCGGATTGCTTGCCGGGACATAAACTTGGCTGGCGCGTTGTCGATAGCTACGGGCGGATGTTTCACCTCGATTTACAGGGGAATGAAATGAAGCGCGGGCTAGAAATGCAGCGAAGCGAAGCTGGATTGCCGATCGCATTGAAAAATGCAGTGTTGCGCGATGTTGCCGACCGAGACGGCGTTTTAACGGCGAATTTGAGCGTTGAGGGTATTAAGGCGACGGCTTGGAATTGGTGCCGGGGAGGGCAAGGGGAAGGCCCTACGCCGCCGGAAATGGGCGCTTGTCCCGATTTTACGCAATCGGGTTGGCAAATTAAGGTGCGATCGGGGCCGATGCGTTATGTTTATTATTTGCAAGAAGGCAGCACGGCGGTTGCACCGGATGGAATGCAGAGTTTTCCAGAAAATGCGATCGCGCGCATTAAAGAAGATATGGCGCAGCGAGACCCCACTACCGTCGAGAATGTCAGCATTCGTCAAGTTTCGCCCCAATTTTTCAATGGTTGCTTGAATGCTAAAACCTCCGATTTAAGCTGTCGCCAGAACGTGCGGGCGGGCTGGGTTGTGACGGCGATGGGCGGCGGTTCTTTACCGAATCAGTCTTGGCATTACAACGTCGATTTATTCGGCGATCGCATCGAATTTATCCGAACTGGAACTTGGCATCCCGTGCCTTAATTTTTATTCTTTTTCACCCAAAACTCCAACATGAAAAATATTCAACGTTTCGTACCGATTGCCGCGCTTCTTTCTCTGAGTTTAACGGGAGTTGCGATCGCTAAAACAGCCCTAGCTCAAAATCGCCCGTCACTCGGTTTATCGCCAACCGCCCCGAATTTTCTCCTGTCAATTCGTAGAGAAGGGGGGATGTGTGCTGCGATGGGCTGTTTTTCGGAAGTGGCAGTGCTGAGTAATGGAACTTATCGCTATGCAGATAGTTCTCCAAAACAACGCACGGGTAGATTGTCTCGCGGTGAAGTTCGACGCTTTCAACAACGCATGGCGAATGTGAATTTTGAGGCGATTAAAGCACGCCCATTTACCGGCACTTGTCCGCTTGCTTATGACGGGCCGGAAACGGTTTATACTTTTCGCAGCGGCGATCGCGTTGAAGTGTTGCGATCGTGTCAAACGCATATTGAAGGCAGCAACCCCTTGTTTCAGCAAGCCGAGCGAGTTTATCGCGAAGTTAGTGAGAAGAGTGAATAAAATTGTAGGTTGAAGCGCCGCAAAGCTCAAGCCCATTAATGCTGAGAAATTGTCGGCTCGGATATTCTCCGATTTTTTCATTAACAATAAAAATCCCCTTGCAGAAAATGCAGGGGGATAAATGGAGTTCTGGAGTTTTTGGTTATTGATGAGTAGGAAAGCACCCTAATTTTGAAAGGAAAATCGATTCAATCAATTCAAAAGTTGACTGGAATTTCGGAAATTTCACTACAAACTTCATAGAATGAAGTCGTAGGCGGTGCGAGAAATAAATGAGACATTTCTTGGAGGATGGCATCGCAAACTTCGTTGTGATTCTCATCCATATCCCCGATGTTTTCCCAAAAAATGACAGCGATGCCGCGATCGCTGTTTGGTTCCTGGAGAAGGTACGCCCCTTTGAAGCCCTGTTTGTAAGTCGAGACGGCTTTGACAAACAACTGTTCGGCTTCTGTAAACTTACCGGGTTTGAATTCTCCGATCGCAACGTAGGCAAATTTGTGCTTAAGAAAATCTGTAAATTCGGACATTTTGTTCCTAACAATTTGTTTAGCGAACTCCATTTTTCCTTACTTTACCGCGTTGCTGGAGTTTTTTTATGGAAAATTTATTCGTCGCACAAGCATAAACTGGAACTTTCCAAATCTACGGACTGTCGCTTAGAGGGAAGCAACAGAACCAGACCGAGGAGAAGAATCGACCAGTGAGCGATCGCGAATCCCCAAATCAGGCAAACGATTGCCGTAACCGCCGCTAGAACGCGCAGTAACTCACCCGATCCTTTTTGATATAAAAAAATGCTATAAATTGCCGTGCCTAGAAGAAGCAGTGGTAAAATTGGGAGCATCATCATTAAAATCCCCTCTAATTACTAAATTTTGGGATGGGTGTAAAGATACCCTGAATAAAAAAAGATTTAAAAAGGGCGACTCGTAAGACCGATATCGTCCTCTTTCACAACAATTTCATACCTAGCTGTATGCTAACACTTCTGACTCGGTAATGAGTGCGATCGCGGTAACAATTGCGACGAAAAGCCAAGATTCTTCGTACAACTTTACACGCGGAAAGATTATCGGGCTGCGTTCAGACTGAGGAAAGTTGCAAGCCAATCTTTGAGGTAGCGAGTAGCGCGGCAATCATCTTCGTTGTAGCGAACAATTGCATTGAGGAGAGCGCGATCGCCATTTTGCAACCAGCGATCGTACCAACATACCGCACTTTCGCCATTCACGCCGCGATCGCGCCATTCAAATCCCACCCAAACCGCCAGCGATTTGAGCGAATAACTCTCTACCGGAACAATAACACTCTGCGTCGTCCAATAATGAAGATCGATTAAACGCTCCAGCAAAGGTTTGAGTCGAGCGATCGGAATTGGGTAGCGCAGCGCCAAACGTTCGATAGTTTCCGCTTCGTACTCAGAAAAATGAAAAATCGGCGCTTGAGGATAACGCTCGACTAAATCTAAAAATTGCTGCCAAATTACGCCTTCATCTTCCGGGACTTCAGCTAAAAATGGGTAAAACCGCTCGCTTTGGGTAACGCGATCGCGCACCAATACCCCTAATAAATAGTCTAAATCGCGATCGGGTTCGGCCTCAATATCAAAATACAGTTCGATCGCACTCGTCGGCAATCGCCCCAACCCTTCAAACCCATCTCGCAACAGCGGCTTTCCCTCTAACAAAGATTGCGCCTGTTGCTGCAATTGCAAAGCAATTTCTACCCCCAACACCTCATCGATTTGCGGCGAACTCATTGCCGCCAAATGCTCCAAACTGATAATCCCAAATTGCTGCAACTGCTCGTAACGACTGGGCGTTACGCCGGGAACCAGCGAGAGGTGCTGCTGGGATTGTGCCAGCACATGACAAGCCTCCTGCCACTGACACAAACTGCATCGCTGGCGCGAAATAAACACCTCCGGTTCTAGCCCCAACTGTAACATCCGATTGCAATCGCTCAAAACCTGCTCCATACGCGGCAGCCAATTGCTCAACGCAACCTGATATTCCCGACCATCGCGCAAAACTAACCGCGAACCGCTCGGAACCTCCCCTTGTACCTGCGCGAGGAGATAAGCATGGAACGCCCCCACCGCCTTATACTCCGGTTTCGGGCGCTTCCCCAACTTGACGTTAATCGGGATGTAATGCCAATCCCCAAACCGCGACGTTCCCGGCATTTTTTTTAAAAAAGTGGGCTGCCCGAGCAACGCCGGAAACGAAGGTGTCGCCGCCCAGAAAAGTACGCCCTTGTAAATCAAATCGGCTCCCTGACGCATTAAGTCTTCGGTTTGTCCTGCCCCTTCCTCCCAATCTCCCGGCGCAAAACGCGGTTCCCCATAGTCGCATTCGGTTAAAATCGCATCGATCTGTTTTTGATTTTCCCGTTGTAACTTCTGTAAAAATTCCCGTTCTGGCATTCTTTTCGAGGGCTGTCCGTAACGATTCAAAAAAGCGCGGCGCTGGCAGCGTTTGTAGTCGAGCAACAGGTTATCGGTCAGCAGCATTGGTAAAGAATTAAAAATTAAAAATTAAAAATTAAAAATTGAGGAGGCTAGGAATTTTGGGTCAAAGAGCGGAGAGCCTTAACTTTAAGGTAGCTTAAAAGTTCCCGATAGATCGAGTTGGAAGCAAGTTACTTTCGCGAGCAAACCCTAGCCGACACAGAGTAGGGACGTTCCTTTATGGGGGATGTTAGGTTGGTTTGCTCGCCTAACGCGCCCCGATTAGAAGTAGGAGAGAAGTCTTGGTAAAATAGGATTGTGGATTTTAAATCTTGAAATGAGCGTTCCTCCCAATCCAGAACCCACTCTCTCCGATGTCCTCGATCGCATTGATGGTTTAGCAACATCTGTCGGTAAACTTTCAACATCTGTCGGGAGACTCTCAACCGATGTTGATAAGCTCTCAACCGATGTCGAGCATCTATCCAACGATGTGGGTCAATTCAACGAACGTTTCTCTAACTACCAACAAGCGACTCAATGGGGCGTTCAACTCGTTTTTACTCTCATTGCCAGTGCGACGATAACCGCGATCGTTACGACAGTCTTAAAAAAATAGAATATCGCTTGCGACTTAACAGAATTCAGCACCGATCGGTCAAAAGTTAGGAATCCACCATTCCGCTCAATTCCAAGCCACAAAATTTACAGCCCGGTTTCCATCCTCTCCCCTTTAGATATGACTCGCATTTCTCTTGAAGATTACCGCCAACAATTCCCCTCTCTCAGCAATAAAGCTTACTTTAATTTTGGCGGTCAAGGAACGTTGCCGCGCCCAGCTTTAGAAGCCATTTATCGAGCTTACGAATACTTACAAGAACGGGGTCCTTTTTCAACGGAAGTTAATGCTTGGATTAGCAAACAAACGCAATTGACGCGGGAAGCGATCGCAACAGAATTGGGCGCACCACCGGATACCATTACTCTCACCGAAAATGTTACCTTCGGCTGCAATATCCCATTATGGGGCATCGACTGGCAAGCGGGCGATCGCATCTTAATGACAGATTGCGAACATCCCGGCGTAATCGCCGCCGTGAGGGAAATTTCGCGCCGCTTCCAAGTGGAAGTTGCCATCTGTCCCATCCTCGCCACCCTCAATCAAGGCGATCCCACCGCCATTATCGAACGCTATTTAACCCCCAACACTCGCCTTCTCGTCCTTTCTCACCTGCTTTGGAATACCGGACAAGTCCTTCCCCTCCCCGAAATTATCGCCTGCTGTCGCCAAACCAAAAGCCATAAACCGATTCAAGTTCTCGTCGATGCCGCGCAATCTGCCGGTTCTCTCGCCCTCAATTTGACGGAACTCGGAGCCGATTTTTACGCCTTTACGGGGCATAAATGGCTGTGCGGGCCGGCGGGCGTGGGCGGGTTGTACGTGCGCCCAGAAGCCTTAGAAACGCTGTCTCCGGCGTTTATCGGCTGGCGGGGAGTGGTGATGGATGAGGCGGGCAATCCGATCGCGCAGAAACCGGGCGGGGCGCGCTTCGAGGTGGCAACTTCGGCTTTTCCTCAGTACGTCGGACTTCAGCACGCGATCGCCACGCATCGCACTTGGGGAACCTCCGAGGAGCGTTACCAACAAATTTGTCAAAATAGCGCGTTCTTGTGGCAAAAACTCGCAGAAACGGACGGCGTAAACTGTTTGCGGAGCGCTCCCCCCCAAGCCGGTTTAGTCTCGTTTAAATTGACGGGCGGAATCTCTCACAAACAAGCCGTAATGCAATTGGAACAACAAGGGTTTTTGCTGCGGACAATTCTCGATCCCGATTGTATCCGTGCCTGCGTTCATTATTTCAGCGATCGCGCCGAAATCGATCGGTTAGTGGATGCGATCGCGCAGTTATAAGCCCCCTTTTCCCGCGACAAAAATTGGATCGAACCGCTCGATCGGCAAGGCTTTAGCCGAACGTTTCTTCAAAAAGCGCTCTGTATGTAAAAAATTACATACAGTACGTCAATTTAATGATAGATTACGGGGGAAGGTTGTGGATGGGTTCTATGGCTCTCCCATTCGAGTACGTTTTTCCAGCTATCAGAGGGATTCAAGCAGGACGCGAGTATTACGTCTCAATGTGTCCAGTGCGGCTGATCCCAAAAATCTTTTCGTTTGATGACGAAGAAATTCCCCCTGAAATGCGAGCGCAACGGGTCTTGAATCGGAGCCGAGTCCCTGAGATCGCTCGCTACATCGTAAATAATCCAGCAGATTACGTTTTTTCGGCGATTACTGTCTCTATCAATGCCGATATTACTTTCGATCCCATTGGTTCAGAAGACATTGGTAAATTAACCATTCCAATGGATGCGCGGTTTGTCATAAATGACGGACAGCATCGCCGTGCTGCTTTTGAACAGGCATTGAAAGAAAACCCCGATCTCGGAGATGAGACGATCTCCGTCGTCTTCTTTCTGGATATTGGCTTGAAACGATCGCAGCAGATGTTCACCGATCTGAACCGTTATGCGGTTCATCCCGATCCTTCGCTGAACATTCTATACGACCAGCGCGATCGCAAATCCATCCTGTCCAAATCAGTAGTCAAAGAGGTCAAAATTTTTGACAGACTCACCGATATGGAGCGCAGCAACCTGCCAGTCCGCTCCAGTAAGCTCTTCACGCTGAGCAGCATCTACGGGGCTACTCAAGCACTTTTGACCAATCACAAGAACGAGGAGATAGAGAAGCAGATTGAAATTAGCGTCCGTTTCTGGAGAACAGTCAGCAGCAATATTCCAGACTGGCAGCAAGTATTTGATAAAAAAGTCAGTCCTGGAGAAATCCGTCGAGAATACATTCACAGCCATGCCGTCACACTAGCGGGCATTGGGAGAGCGGGTGCAGTTTTGCTAGCTACTTACCCGGATAAGTGGGAGACTCAGTTAAAAGCCTTATGCAAAATAGATTGGTCGCGCTCCAATCCTGACTGGGAGGGGCGCGTCATGTTTGGGGGGAAGCTATCCAAATCGAGAACTTGTGTAGCATTTATGACCGCTTATTTGAAAAAGGCTATGAAACTGCCGTTAACTACAGAAGAAGAACGGCTAGAGAAAGCTTATGCTCTCGCGGGGAGGTAGCTATGCCGATGTTTGAGTTTCAGATGGGTGTTGTTTTTGCCTGCGCTAAGAACCCAGAATTGAACCATAGGAGAACTGAGCAATCTAAGTATTTTTGAGGTATTAGCTAGGTTTTATTTAGGGTGAATGTAATGACTGAAACGGTTAAATTAGAAAACTCCCAACGATCGGTTGCTGAATTTGTCGAGGCTTTGGAAGCTCTGACGATTGAAATTCAAGAACTCTACTGCCAGGATCGATTGCCCTGGATTGTTGGCTACTCCGGCGGTAAGGATTCGACAGCAGTGCTTCAGTTGGTGTGGAATGCGATCGCCACTCTCCCAGCCGAAAAACGTACCAAAACCATTCACGTCATCACGACAGACACAATGGTTGAAAATCCAGTTGTGTCTGCATGGGTCAGCAAATCTTTAGAACAGGTAGGCAAGTCCGCTCGAGAAAAAGGCATTCCAATCGAACCCATTCTGCTAAAACCTGCTGTAAAAGATACCTTTTGGGTCAATTTGATTGGTAAGGGCTATCCAGCCCCAAGGCAAGGCTTTCGTTGGTGTACCGAACGGCTCAAGATCAAACCATCCGATAACTACATCCGGGAAACAATTCGGGAAAGTGGGGAAGTCATTCTAGCGCTTGGAACCCGAAAAGCTGAGAGTGCATCGCGGGCAGCCCTGATGAAAAAACACCGCAACTGGCGCGTCTTCTCGCACCTCAACTACAATCCCAGTCGCCCGAACTCCTTGATTTACACGCCGATTGAGGACTGGCGCACGGATGAAGTTTGGCTTTACTTAATGCAGTGGCAAAACCCTTGGGGCAATAACAACAACGATCTATTTGCGATGTATCGGGGTGCAACAGCAGATAATGAATGCCCATTGGTGGTGGATACTTCTACGCCTAGCTGTGGTAGTTCGCGATTCGGCTGCTGGGTCTGCACGTTAGTCAGTGCAGATAAATCGATGGAGGCAATGATTCAGAACGATGAGGAGAAAGAATGGATGCAACCGCTTCTGGATTTGCGGAACGAATTGGATGTGGAGGACGATCTCGATCGCCGTGACTTCCGGCGACGACAGGGACAAATCCAGCTTTACGAGCGCGATGTGGACGGCATAGATGCCAAAGAAATTGTCAATATTCCAGGTCCCTACACCAAACAATGGCGAGAAGAATGGTTGCGGCGGGTGCTTCAAACGCAGACAGTCGCTCGTCAAAATGCACCGACTGAGAGGAAATTTGCGACGACCCAATGCACTTTGAACTAATGACTCGGCTCCTCAGCACCGAGCGTAGGTTTCAAACAATGTCACGGCGGGTCGGTATCATTGATGCGCTTGAAAAGCACTTTGAAACCAGTTCTCGTCCCAAAGAAGAAGCGATTGACAACGCCCACCTGAACTGGAACATCAAAAAAGCAGCTAAAGCTGGAGATGTAGAAACCGTCAAACAGCTAACTGATAAGCCAGCAGCTTCTTGGGCAGACCTGAAATTTAAGGAACAGGGATGATTTTTCAAGAATTAGTATTAGAAAACTTTGGTCCTTATAAAGGACGACAGATCCTCAATCTTTGCCCGGGTCAAAACCAGCAAACCATTATTCTATTCGGTGGTCTGAACGGCGGCGGGAAAACGACATTGATGGATGCCCTTCGTCTGGCACTCTATGGGCATCGTGCCTCCTGCTCGACTCGCGGTAGCCTCAGCTATCCTGAATTCCTCAAACAGTGCATTAATCGGCAAGCGCAGGCCTCTACGATAGAATTGAGCTTCCAGCAAACCCTAAATAATGAGGCACAAGCCACTGAGTTTAGGATTTACCGTACCTGGACTGAGCAGATTAGTGGTCGAGATACCCTGAAAGTTACGGTTAATGGTGAACTTGCGCCCGATCTCGCACAGAAATGGGATGAGCGCATTGAAGATTTACTGCCCTTGGGAATCTCCCGTTTATTTTTATTTGACGGCGAGCAAGTTGGTGAATTAGCCGATCGCGATGTGCTGCCGCAATCTGTTACCAGTGCCATCCGATCGCTGTTAGGACTCGAATTACCCGATCGCCTTTCTGCCGACCTCGATGTATTGACTACCCGCAAGCGTAAAGCCTTGGCAACGACTCAACAACAGGCGCAGCTATCGGATCTCGAGCAACGTCTGGAATCCCAGGAGCAAGAACGCCGTTCTATTAAAAAGAAAATTGCTGCAATTCAACAAAAGCTGGACAAGGCGGAAGAGAAATTGCGGCAGGCGGAGGAACGGTTTCTGGCTGAGGGGGGCAAAATTGCAGCAGAGCAATCCCAGCAAGAACAGCAGCACCAACAGGCGAGGAACAAAGCTGACGATCGCCGCGCCGCCTTACGGGAGGTTGCAGCGGGAGTTTTGCCTCTGGCATTAATTCAGCCTTTGCTTAAGGAAGCTCAAATTCAAGCTCAGCAGGAGATTCGGCAACAACAACTCGAGTCTGCTGGTGAGTTGTTGAAGGAACGGAACCAGGCTTTGCTTCAGTTTGTTAGATCGCTAGACCTAGGAACGAAGCAGCTTAAGCAAATTCGTTCGTTTCTTGCAAAACAAGAAAAGGAAGTCTCACAGGAGAAAGAGGAGACTTGGCTGGGTGCAGATGTAGATACCTTTCATCAACTCACGAACACATTGCAGTATGGTCTGCCTCATCAGTGCCAGGTAGCGACAGAGCATTTGAAGCAGCTTCAGACCTACCAGGAGGAGATCGAGACCATTGAACGCTATCTCGCGACTGCTGCCTCCCCGGAGATGTATGACAAGCTCGTGCAGCAGGTGCGGCAGGCACAGGCACAAGTCGTAAGCCTCAAAGCCGATCGCGAACACAGTCAACGGCTTCTTGACCAAGCAGAACAAACCCTTGCCCGCACTGGGCAGGAACTAATGGATTATAGCAAGCTGGCGATCGAGCGCAAAAATGACGAACATACCTTGGCGGCGATCGCTAAAGTCCAAGATACTCTCAAGGTGTTTCAGCACAAGCTGAAACTCCGTAAGCTCAATCAGCTTGAAAGTTTGGTGACTGAGTGCTTTCTTTACTTGCTGCACAAATCGAATTTAGTGCATCGGGTTCAAATCGACACCGAAACCTTCAGCCTCTCTCTGTTTGACTGCGAAGGGCAAGCTGTCCTCAAACATCGGCTATCTGCGGGTGAGAAACAGCTATTGGCAATTTCCCTGTTGTGGGGATTAGCCCGTGCTTCGGGTCGGCAGTTACCTGTGGCGATCGATACTCCACTAGGTCGGCTTGATTCCTCTCATCGCAAGAATCTGGTCGATCGCTACTTCCCACAAGCCAGCCATCAAGTGTTGCTCCTCTCGACGGATACTGAGATTGGCAAGACGGAGGTGAAGCGGTTGCGGGAAAATAGGGCGATCGCTCGTGAATACTTGCTTAAGTACGATCGCACTAAGCATCAAACCCAAGTAAAATCTGGTTACTTTCGGTAGAGTCTATGGAACCTCCTATTGAACGAGTCCGTATTTCTCAAGCGGCGAAGGATCGACCGATCGATCTCAAGCGTGCTACCAAGAGCGAGAGGATTTAGTTAGACTTAAAGGGATATAAGTAGACTTGAAAGGATGTGAGTAGAAGTAGAGTATGAGTACCACTCCTAAAGGTATGAGCATCCTTGAGATGTACCGTTGGTACAGAAGCAATAAGCTGATCGTTAATCGTAGGTATCAGCGTAAGCTCGTCTGGACTAAGGCAGAAAAGGCTGGACTTATACAAAGCCTACTTTTAAATTACCCAATTCCACTGATATTACTTGGTGGATTCAAAACTAATGAGGAAGAAGAAACATACGAGATTATTGATGGAATGCAAAGGCTAAATGCCATATTTGGCTTCATTGAAAATGAGTTTTCAGTTGATGACAAATTCTTTGATATTACAAAGCATCCTTTGGCTCATGAGTTAAGTAAAAAGGGAGTTTTTGAGCCAGCAGATTCAGCAAAATCAGTTTTTTTAAGGCAAGCACTTGTGTTAACTTCCTAGAGTATTCACTTGCTGTCACAATTTATCGAACTAATTCGGTCAAAGACATTGAGGATATTTTTAATCGAATTAATGCAAATGGGAAACATTTATCACCTCAAGAGGTTAGACAAGCAGGTGTAACAACAAGATTTTCGGGGTTGGTTAGATCTCTTGCCGCTGAGATTCGTGGAGATGTATCTAGGGAAGAGTTACCTCTTACTGAAATGCCTGAGATTAGCATTGATGCTAAATCAATTACGCTTGGCTATGGCATTCTCGCTGATGATACCTTTTGGTGTAGCCAAGGAATTCTGCGCGTTTCTGGTCTTCGCGATAGTGAGGACGAGCAGCTATTAGCCGATATTATTCTATCTATAGCATTGGGCAAGCCTTTTGCCGCCAGCAAAGAAAACTTTGATGCCTATTACGGAAAAGGTGAGGATAATAAGCTAGATGAAATAGAACTAGCTGTTGCTAGGTATGGAGAGGATAAGCTTCGGGCAGATATCAAGACAGTTCTATCTTATATAAAAAGTTCTATTACGATTGCATCTAATTCTAATGAAAGAAATTTCTTGAGAAATGTTTTAAGGAGGAAATCAGGAGCCGGAAATCCTGTTAAAGAACCCTTTTACACATTATTCATGGCTTTTTATCACCTGATCATTAAAGAGGCAAAGGAGCCTTTTGAATGTGAAGAAATTTTTAAATCTGTTACGGCATTAATTAAAAAAATTAAGATGAGTTCGACGGTAAAAACTGAAAATAGAATTCATAACATAAGTCTTACTAAAGGACTTATTCAGGATTATTTTAAGCAATCAAGCAATTCTCTGCGTAGCAGCGGTTCCTATGCTGTAGATTTTGAAAATTACTTGAGACGTTCAAAAACGGAAGCTGCAAATTACGATTTTAAGCAGGGGTTTTATACCTTGGTCAATAAAAATCGTAGTTTTGATAAACAAAGCTTTGAAAAGATTCTGCAAAATGTAGCAGCGATGGCAAATTTAGGAAAAGGAAAAAAAGGATATATATTTGTTGGGGTAACTGATAAGGAAGCAGATACTAAACGAATTGAACAGTTAGATAAAATTAGTGTCCCTAGATTCTACTCATTTGGTGTTGTGGGGTTAGAAAGAGAGGCAAAACTACATAATGTCACGCTCGATCAATACATATTATTTATTAGTCGAAAAATCCGTGATTCTGCCCTCCAAGAATGGTTGAAAACGTTAGTAAATACAAGCCTAACGCCAATAACATACATGGAACACACAGTTCTGATGATTGAAGTCAAAGCTGGCGACCAACCAGCATGGTATGGTGACAAGCTCTACATTCGCGATGGACATGAGAAAAAGCCCCAAGAAGTGTCCGGCGAACAAATTAATGCTGTCTATAGTCTTTTTAGATGAAAGATGAGCATTTTCAGCTTTATGACACTCCAGGTTACTTGGTTGTCTCTAATTGGTATTTACCGTCTGAAAGCTTTGTGAAGTCTTTCTGGGAAACTGAGTTTTTCCGATTTACACCCGCACATCGCCGCTCGATCGCTCCACGTACCATTGCTCTTGGATCTTTCGTATTAAAGGTGTACAACCCTTTGTCTAAGATTGCCTGGGTAATTTCTGCTGCTGTCATAGGTTGCTTCGCTTCCTTTAGCACCTCGATCGCTGCCTCAGCAATAGTTCGCTTTTCCATAAATTGCCTCACACCTTGTAATAGATTACGCCCGATCGCGGCGTTCTTTCATCTGCGCCATTATATCTGCAACAGTCAGCCCATCTTGCCACTGGTGCCGCTCTTTTGTATAGTCGCCACTCCCCGTATCAAACTGATGGAGAAAGCGCACCATGCCGACGTAGCCCAGTTCCTTACGCAGTGCCGCCAAACCTTGTCGTCTAAGTTCCATTGGGGTCATTGTCAGAATCTCCTGTTTGAAGTGTTGCAATCAGCCATGTAGCGGGGTTATCCACAGCTACAGTCAGGGAGTTACGGTATCGAGCCGCCCTTCTCAATAATCGATCGTCTGTTGATAAAAAAACATCAGCTCGAGCAATTTCAGAACAGGCAAGATGGATGGCATCGAATCCTTGAAAGCCCAGGTTCTGTAATTCCTCGCCTCGATTGGCAGCTATTTCATCAACCAGAACGCGCGATCGCGCCATCAGCAAGGCTCCCTCAATCCTTTGCCGTCGCTCTGGGTCAGCAATTTGAGCCACCTCGGTTTCAACCATCTCACTGCTAATCAGTTCCCATACACCCCTCTCGCAGTGCTCCAAAATCGCCAGGATGGCTTCAGTCTCCACTCGAATCCGCGACTGTGTTTGGTCGTCGAATGGGCGGTTGAAACAGCAAACATCCAAATAAATACGAGGCATGGAGACTCATCCAACGGGATTAAATTCAGAATCATCAAACAAGAGATTCTGAATGCTCCCATCGGGAAGAATTTCAGGAAGCCACTCATCGCCTCGATGTTCCGTCCCATCCCAGCGTTCGGGGAAGGTGTTTGCGGCAATCAGTTCTTCAATCCGCGCCAATTCTTCATCATTAATCAAGCTGAGTTCTGGCTTGCCGAGCGATCGCGCCGCATCATTCACTTCTGCCTGAATGCCCAAAACTTGCTCCAGCATCCAACGTCGCGCATCCAAGTGCAGCGGGCCTAGCCGATTTCTACCAATATACTTAGTTGCTGACTTGCGTTCTTCCCCATGCTTTCGCAGCCGATACTGCGGTTTGCGGATTTGCCAATACAGCGGTCTGAGTTTGTGAAGCGGGGCAAGATATGCCCACTCGGGTTGAGCGCTTAGGCGATCGAGCGCAGCATCCTTCTGAACGAGAGGACAGCCGATACACCCTGTTCTAGCATTAAGCGGTTCCTCCCCATCGCTGACATCCTGCCCGTAAACCCTAGCAATCTCAAAAGTAGGGAACCCAAGCTCTAAATCGGCGTGAAGCAGCCAGTCCCACACATGACAGACCCGCCAATGAACGATCGGTGCTAGCGTATCTGCTACAGCATCCGAAGACGAATGCTGGAACCAACCCTGACCGCACTCTCCGCCATCTTTCGTACAGCTAACCGCAATCCGCCGATCTCTGGCGGCACTCTCCCCAACTCGCACGCCTGTAATCATCAGGAACTTTTCGCCCCGTTCCTGCCGCAGGGCTTCCAATTCCCGTTCCATGCTCATGACTTTGAGCTTAGGCGTACACCAACGGAAGGTATTGGACGGTGGCGGCACTCCCCGACCCAAGATGTAGACAAAATAGCGGTGGTCTAATTCTGGCAGCACGACGCGAGTTTCAAACCCACGCTTGCGAAACTCCTCCAAAATCCCCATTGCTGATGAGTGTAGCGGCGGTAGTTCTTGGCGAGTGTCGGCATAAAGGACGGTTAGGCTCTCAGGCTTGGGAATTTGCCCCGTTTCGATCAGGTGGGCAATAAGGGTAACGGTGGCGGAAGAGTCCTTACCCCCAGAAAAGGCGATCGCCCAATGTTTGTAGAAGGAACCGTAATGACGCAGCGATTCCGCTGATAGCTCAATGCTGTTCGACAGGGTTAGGCGATCTTCCTCAAACAGACTTAGTGTTCTTGCCACAGATATCCACTGCTAATAGCGTTGCTTGCTTAGTTTAACAGCTAATTTTCCCGGCGCTATCTCTTTTAGATTTGAACTTTCAACAAGTCTTCTTTAAAGAGTTGCATATCGTTCGTTTTCTGACTGTTGAATGCCAGAATTGTCGGTAAGCAAACGCTCGCCCGCCTCCAGAGAGCCGAGCGAGCGATTTTTATCGCATTAGTGCAACAGCGGGATTTAATCGCGTTTAAACACGGACTCGATCGCCGATTGCACCGAATCGCGCGCATCTTTGAGCGTCTGAGCGATGGGACGATCCTCGTGTAAAAAGACGCGGGCGCAGTTACGTCCCGGCATTCCCGAAATTGATCCGCCGGGATGGGTTCCGGCTCCCGTTAAGTACAGCCCATCAATTGGCGTTTTATAATTGGCTAACTCCGGCAGCGGGCGGAAGAAAATCATCTGCTCTAGGGTCATATCGATATGGTAATAATTACCCTTGTAAGACCCCAACCGCTCGCCTAACTCGGCAGGACTTTCAACCGCTCGCGCAATAATCGATTGTTTGAGGTTGGGCGCGTAATCGTTCAACTTGTCAATGACGCGATCGGCAACTTGATTTTTCAACTCATCCGTCCACCCAGTGCCTTTCAGCCCATCCTGACGATTTTCGATTTGGTACGGGGCAAAAAACTCAATCCAGAGCGTGTGTTGTCCTGGGGGTGCCATCGAAGGATCGCGCACCGTCGGCACAACCGCGTAAATAGAAGGATCTTCGTCGGGAATGCGCCCGATGCTGGGATCGCTGTGGGCAATTTCCACGTGCTTTACCGAATCGGCAATTAAAATCGAGCCGATTAAATACTCATCTTTATGCTCGTGGTGAATAAATTTAGGGGCTTCGGAAAGGGCGCAATCGATTTTTAGAATTGTTTCGTTGTTATTGACAATGCGGCGATCGAGCCGTTCTCGCAGGTTTTCGTCCGCCTTGTCAACTTCTACCCCATCCATCAGTTGCAGAAAGACCCGTTTGGCATCAATGTTGGAAATGACGGCTTTGGTGGCTCGATACTCTTCTCCTCCAGCGACGCGTACTCCAACTGCGCGCTTATCATCGACGAGAACTTTCTCAACCGAGCGATCGGTGAAAATTTTGCCGCCCAGACTGGTTACGAGATTGACTAAAGCAGCCGTTAAAGCGCCCGTACCGCCTTTCGGACGCGCCATACCGGGATCGTGTCGCATCCCCAGCATAATCGCCCCGAGAGCCAAATTCTTTTGGCTGGGCGGCGCGCCCATTTCCGCAGCTAATCGCGCTAAGGGAGCTTTAATGAATTCTGAATCGAAGTATTCGTGTAAAATATCTTCGCTGCTAGAGAGTAGAGTGCGGAAAAAATCCAGCGTTCGCCCCGGAACCGCGATGACGGATAATAAATCTTTCAGTTTGGATAGGTCGTAATTGCCTAAAATGTCTGTTACCGATTTGGGCGGCGCGTTAAACATTGGCGTAATTCCTTTTAGGAGTCGCTGCCAAAAATCGATAAATTCGGCGTATTTTTTGGCATCTCGCTGATTGAAGCGGGCAATTTCGGCGCAGGTTTCTTCAACGGATTTACGGGCTAGAAAATACTTGCCATCGGGATGGGGACAAAAGACTACTGGGTCGCAATAGAGATATTCCAGTCCATATTTTTCCAGTTCTAATTCTTGGACAACCGGCCCTAAGTGGATAAATTCGTGGTCGATCGCGCAGCGGTTAAAATGAAAACCGGGGGCATCTTGGGGCATGAGTTCTTCGGTTGTGGCTCCACCGCCCGGAATCGGACGTTTTTCGAGCAAGGCTACGGTATAGCCTTCTTTTAAGAGGTAAGCCGCGCAAGTTAGTCCATTATGACCTGCGCCAATGATGACAATATCGTAAGACTGCATTGTTGGGTGATTGTGTGGAAACGAACTCGATCGATGTCGCTCGCTCGGTGGCAACTTACGTTAATGCTGGCTCGACAGCTATTAATTTAAATGGCTAGCAACCGAGCGACAAAGTAAACATTCAAGTTCTTAGATTAACGGTTAGTAAAGTGAAACCAGTTCTCGAGTAAGCTGCATGGAATGAAGTTAAGCGCAGACGGGAATTACAATCCCCAATTTTATGGAGCGTTACCTTGAATTGGTTGGACTATTGCATCTAAAGTTAACCGCCTAAAACTTGCCTGTTATCTACCATACTCTAGAAAAGAACGAGGGGGAATTTTAGATCGTTAATTAAACCTTAAAAATCAACAGACGAGAGCAATTGAGCTTATCCGAGATTCCGAAGGATTTACAGATTTTTTAAAGCTTTTCAAAATTGCTTGAATTTTATTGAAAAAAGCCGTTTAAATGTTGGATTTTGAATTCAGCAATGTATTGGTCACGATTTGTTTGACTCCCAGGCGCACGAGCGCTTCTAAATCTTCCGCGCGATCGACGGTCCAAGCGCCAACATCAATGCAGCAGTTGCGACTGATTTTAATGAGGTGGGGATTTTCGAGGAGGAGGTGATATTCGCACAGGAGCATGGTATCTTTTTCGCTTTTGAGTTGGCGAACTTTTTCTTGGTAGTCGGCGGGCGTAAGGGGATAGTAAGCGCGGGGGAGGGTTGGAGCGATCGCGGCGACGCGATCGACGAATTCATCGCTGAACGAGGCGATGCGAAAGCGGCTTTCCCAGTTGCGATCCCGCAGGGATCCGCGTAGCGGCGCGCGGATCGTTTCAATTAAACGCTCGATATCCTCCGACGACCAATCATCGCCATCTTTGATTTCCGCGCAAACGCTAGCGGGCGTATCTTGAAGAAAATCGAGGGTTTCGGCAAGCGTGGGAATGCGTTCGCCGATGAAGCGATCGCTAAACCACAGTCCCGCATCTAATTGTTTGAGTTGTTCGAGTGTCAGATCTCTGACATTGCCTGTCCCGTCCGTGGTGCGATTGACTGTCGCATCGTGGATGAGGATGGGAACATTATCGGCACAGAGGCGAACGTCAAATTCAATTGCATTCGCGCCGCCTTCCATCGCCGCAGCAAAGGCCGCAAGGGTATTTTCGGGCGCGATCGCCGAATACCCACGGTGAGCCACAATTTCAAAGTCCATTGCTTTTGCTTTCTTGGGAGCGAGTCTATAGGGTTTAATCCCAATCTCCACCTTGTCGCGTTTCTATGGTTTGGGTCAGCCAAACGCGATTAAAATCCAGTTGGCGAAACAGGATTTGCAAGTGGGGAATCGGATCGGGCGTACCTTCATCGAATGCACGTCTTTCAATTTCTGTCAAGCCGAGTTGCTGAAATTGAGCGATTTCGTTTTCTGAGAGCGGCCAGGGCGGCCCTTCGGGTGCGGCTTCGGTATCGCGAAAGCGGGTGACGAGAAAGAGCGTTCCGCCCGCATCAACAGCCGAGGCAATTTCGGCAAGCGCCTGGGAGCGAACCGCGATCGGCAACGCTTGCAGGTTGCGAATTTCAACCACCAGATCGAAGGCTTGATTCCAGGCGGGATCGGGCTTAAAGAGATCGGCGACGATGTAGTGAACCTTGGAGTGGGGAAAACGCTGCTTGCACCACGCGATCGCGCTGGGCGAAATATCGAAGGCAGTCACCGCAAAACCAAGCTTGGAAAGCGCTTCGGCATCATCACCCAGCCCGCAACCAATGACGAGGGCGGATTTTCCCGCACCGCTGAGATTTGTTGCCTCCAGCCATTCTTGCAAGGTGGGATGGGGCGTGAGGCGCGCCCACGGGACTTGCTGGGGATCGCCTTCTGCTTCGGCGTACATCACTTCAAACCAACCGGAGGGATCGGAACGCGCGATCGCTTCGGCGGCTAAGCGTTGAACTTTCTGTCGGGGGAGTTCGGATGGTTCTGACATTGAAAAATTACTTTTCTATTCTCGCTACTCTACCTTCTTTTCGAGCGAATCGTTCGGGGTAAGCAGCGATCGGCGGCTTCTCTAATTCCTCGAAGCGATTATAGCTTTAATTCTCTCCTCTGGGACTACTCCCCATCACCCAGTTTTCTCGGTATTTATCCCAGTTGGCTGGTTGTGTCAGAACGCGCGATCGCAGAATCGCGATCGCGCTTCACTCTGCTACTGACTCAACCATTCGATCGCGCGCCGAATCCATTCTTCGGCTGCCGGATTTTTGAGCAATAATTCATCTTTCCCCAGCGCCGACAGTGCTTGTTCGATTTCTTGATTCTCGTAGCCCAGCGCCATTAACGTCATTTCGACATCTTCTAAAATTGCTAGGGAGGGGGCCGCCGCAGCATCGGCGCGAACGCCAGAAACTTGCCGCCATTGCGACATTTTTGTTTTTAATTCTAGGGCGATGCGTTCTGCGGTTTTCTGCCCGACTCCGGGCGTTTTAGAAAGGGTTTTAACATTGCCGGTGACAATCGCTTGGACTAACGTTTCAATGCCTAATGTATCGATTAATGCGATCGCCATTTGCGCGCCAATCCCGCTGACGCTAATCAGTTGGCGAAATAAGTCCCGTTCGGCGGCACTGGTAAATCCGTATAATGTCGGCTGTTCTTCGCGGACTTGCAAGTGGGTAAAAACTTGCAGTTCGGTGTTGGGGGCGAGTTGTCTGGCGAAGCGAGAGGGGATTTGTATGTCGTAGCCTATCCCGTTGACTTCGAGAATTAAGGTGATGCGATTGTTGAGTCCTTTAATAACTTCAATCGCCTGCCCTTTGAGGTAGCTAATCATGGCAGAAAGCCGAAATGCTGCAAGCCTTCTAGGATACCACCCGCGCAACGCGATCGCGCCAAGTAATGGTTGTCATTAGCATTCTCGCGATACCACTGCTGCAATTCTGGCATGGCATTGCCGACGAGAACGCCCCGCACGCCTTCGGTACTAAACAGGGAGATATCGTTGCCAGAATCGCCGCAAACGACGGTGTTATAGCGGTAAAATCCCCATTTTTGCCGCAGGTATTGCACGGCGTAGCCTTTATTTCCTTTCGCGGGCAGAATATCGAGATCGCGCCCGCCGCTGTAAATAATCTGGACTTCTAATTCTTGGGCGGCGAAGCGAGACTTTAAGGCGGGAAGGACTGTTTCTGCGTCTTCTAGGGTGAGGAAATAGCTGGATTTGAACGCGCCTTGTTCGGAGTCGGGCTGGGGATTCAATTGTTCGTAGTTGGACGCGATCGCGGTGATTTTAGCGCCTTCCCATCCCTGGGAAAGATGTTGGGACCATTCGGGATCGGCGGTTTCGGTGTCGGGATCGGGGTAAATCGTCGTCCCGACGTAGGCAATTAAGGCATCGGGATGCAGTAATGCTTGTTCTTGCGCCAGTTCCCGGTACAATGGCAGCGATCGCCCCGTTGCATACACGATTTTGCTGCCGTAGTTGTAGCGATGCCATTTCAAGCGTTCGTTTAAGGTTTCTAAGGCGGCGCGATCGCCGACTAAGGTATTATCTAAATCGGTTACGAATAGGAAAGGAGCAGTTTCAGTCATCAGTTATTCAGTTATCAGTTATCGGTTCTTCAAGCTGGGGAGAAAGACAGCGCTCTTTCCGCTCGGATATCCTCTCCTGTGACCGCAAAAGGTCGATTTTTTGCATCTGTGCTGTTTTGCCGCCCTCATTATACCGCCCCATGACGCTCTCAAACCTCAAGCAATCCCTCCTCAATCGCATCGTCGAGTGGGTGCGAGCGAATCTGTTTCTCGAACGTCTGTTGTGCGATTTCTGCGCCAATTCTTTTTTAAGGGATCGGCTCAAGTTTGGCGCGATCGCTTATCATTATCTTTCTAGTTTCGAGCATCCTGAATGGCGCGTTACTCGCCTCGATGGTTGCCAGTTTTGGGTCAATATTGCTGAATATCAAGGACTCTGGCTCTACTTTTTTCGCGAGCATCAAGAACCGCGATCGGCACGCTTAGCTGCTGAGTTGATTCGAGCGGGCGATACTTGTATCGATGTTGGGGCAAATATGGGCAGCTATACTTTTTTGATGGCGAGTCGTGTCGGCGATCGCGGTCGCGTTTTTGCCTTTGAACCGCAACCTAATTTATATCAAAAATTACTCGATTCTCAGCAACTCAATTCCCTCGAAAAAATATTGTCAATAGATTCAAGGATATTATACAGTAAAACAGGAGAGAAATGCAAGCTTTTTTTGTCGGAAGATGCTCGTAATTCCGGCATGGCTTCCACGCTTTGTCACGGCGATTTTTTGAAAGAATATTCGTTTATCGAACGGGAAACCGTCACCTTATCCGATTACTTCCAGGCGCAAAAGCTGAAGAGTTGCGACTTGTTAAAAGTAGATGTAGAATGTGCGGAAATGGAAGTGTTTCAAGGTGCGATCGACCTCTTCCAACAGCATCGCATTCGTTACCTCATCGTCGAACAAGCCGCAGGCAGCGACTCCCAAAAACTTTTACAAACTTGGGGTTATACTGGATGGTATATCGACGAATATAAAACGAAATTAGTCGCGCTCGACGAAACCCCAAAAGAGCGCTTCGGTAACTACTTATTTGTCAGTCCTCGCGAGCTTGTTGAATTCAAACATCGTTACTCCCATTGGCTATAATCTCGATCGAAAATCAACCCTTAAAAATCCTGATGGTGCTGCATATGCCTTGGGATCGCAATTTAGGCGGTTCGCGAGTGCAGTTGGAATTAGCCGAAGAATTCCAAGCAATGGGGCATCACGTCGAAAAGTTCGACATAAACGATGCGTTTCCCCATGCAAAACCTTCCCTTATTGCTAGCTTGACTCGTCCCAGCTTTTCGGTTAAAGCGAAAGCTTTTGTCTGTGCCAATGCCCATCGGTTTGATATCATCGACGCGCATCAAGGAAATCTCCCTTTTAGTAAGAAAGAGTTGGGCTTTCAAGGCTTATTAATCGCGAGATCCGTCGGATTGCACGCCTTCTACGAAGAATATTTTCGACAAGAACGCCAAACCTTTCCTACCCAAAACTGGAAACTCAAACTTTTAGATATTCTCCTCACCGGACAGCGAAATCGAGAACGTCCCCTCTATCCTCGCAGCTTCCAATATTGCGATTTAATTAACTTGCCCAATCGCGATGAATTGGCTTATGTTCGCGATGTTATGGGATGGGGAGAAAAAGCGCGAGTCTTTCCTTTCGGAATTTCGCGATCGCGCCAAGCTGAGTTTGCAAACATTATCCCCCCCGCTCGCCTCAGATTAACCCATCCTACTGTTGCCTTTATTGGCACTTGGAGCGGGCGAAAAGGTGCGCGAGATTGGCGAGAAATTATTCAACGAGTTCGCCAACAAATCCCCAACGTTCGTTTCCATTTCCTGGGGACAAGCTTGCACGAAAAAGCTGTTTTAGCCGACTTACAAGGACAAGAAGATATTGTAAAAATCGTCCCTCAATACAACAGCAGCGAACTGCCCCAACTGCTACGCGATGTCACCGTCGGCGCATTTCCCAGCTATATTGAAGGATTCGGTTTCGCCGTCCTCGAAAAGCTCGCCTGCGGAATTCCGACTGTGGTTTATGATGTACCGGGGCCGCGCGAAATGTTATGTTATTTAGATGAATCCTGGCGAGTTGCGGCGGGCGACATCGAAGGATTTAGCGATCGCATCGTTCGTCTCCTCCAACAAAACGAAATATCCTACGCCCAGCTTTCCCAACAATGCGTTGACGTTACCGCAAAATTCACCTGGGATTGCATTGCGCGCGACACCCTCACCGCCTATTTAGGGCTTGGGTGAAGAATGGACAATGGACGAATGGCACGGAAATATGAGTTCAAAAATCGCCCAAAGCATTGATATTTCGTAGGGTGGGCAGCGCCCACCAGCCTTAAGTCAGCGCCATTCGACAAGGGACAATTGACAACGTTAACCCATCGTTATTTCTCCCTCTCCCGAACAGGCGTTGACGACTCACCTCCGAAAACAATTTTTCCGAGGCGCTTGACATTTAAACTTAAAACTGTAACAATAGATACAGAAAATAAATCGTTCATCTCTTTCAGATTTCACTCAGAAGAGACGGAAGTAGGGAAAACCTCCCCGAAGGAACGCGCCTCATAATCCGATACACCCTTATTAGGAGGCGACATCATGAAACTTTCTTATCGCGGTATCAGCTACGAGCAAGCTGCTCCGGCAACAGAAACGACACCAGCAGAAACAGGCGGCAAATACCGGGGTTGCGATTGGCGATTCCGCAATCTCAAAAAACCCCCCGTCTTACAACCGACGCGCAACTTAGTTTATCGCGGCGTTACCTATAACCGGGGCGAAGCAGCCGAAACAAACCCCACTCCAATCACTCAACAAGCGCGTCGCCTGTTCCTCAACCGCCAACAAGAACAGCGCAACCGCCAACAAGCAATGTTGAATCGCAGTTCTGCTGAAGTCGGCTTACCGCTGGAAACCCTGTAAGCTTTAGCCATCCGGCTTTAATGCGATTTCCCCACTTCCCCTCGGTTGTGGGGAAACTTCTTTTTAGAGTTAGCCCTTAGTTTGCTTTAACTGCCGCCTGATACCGTTGTTCGTTCTCGCGAACCGAACGCTGAAAATCAACCACGGGGCGGGGATAATCCACCCCTAAGCGCACGCCGTAACGCTGTTGCTCGCTCGCATCCATTTTCCACGGTTCTCGCGCGAGATGGGCGGGAAGCGCAGCCAGTTCGGGCAGCCAGTGCTTAATGTAGCGCGCTTGGGGGTCGTAGTCGAGGCTTTGTTTGGGGATATTGAAGTAACGAAAACCGCGCGCATCGTTCCCCACACCCGCCACGTAGTTCCAATTTCCGTAGTTACTGCAAACGTCGTAGTCGATGAGGAGCGATTCAAACCATTCTGCTCCCATGCGCCAATCGATACCGAGGTTTTTTGTTAGGAAACTGGCAACGTTTTGTCTGCCGCGATTGGACATAAACCCCGTAGCGGCAAGTTCGCGCATATTGGCATCAACGAGGGGATAGCCGGTTTTGCCTTCTCTCCAGAGCAGTGCCAGTCGCGCATCGTCTTTCCAGGGTAAAGTAAGCCCTTGCAGTCCCTCTACATGAAAGACTTTCGAGCCGTGCTTGGCGCAGATGAAGCGAAAATAATCGCGCCAAAGCAGTTCAAAGATTAACCAGTAGGTGGAATCGTTCTTAACGCGCTCTTGCTCGTAAGCGCGCACTTGCTGGTAAATGGAGCGGGGCGACAAACTCCCATTCGCCAGCCACGCCGAGAATTTGGAGGAGTAATCGACTCCAAGCATTCCGTTGCGGGTTTCTTTGTAGGTTTGCAGGCAATCGCTGTCCCAGAAATAATGAGTCAGACGCGCCCAACCCGCCGTCTCGCCGCCGAAGAAAGGAAAGACGGCACGACTATCGTGCGGGGACGGTTCGAGTCCAAAGCTCTCTAGCGTGGGGATTTCGCCCGGATTGAGTTCTGGCGGCAGGGATGGCATTCGCTCTGGCGCTGCATAAGGTTCGCGAATTGTCAAGTTTTTTTCAACTTGCTTGCGGAAATTGGTAAATAGTTCGGGTAGTGCGGCGAGGGAGAAGGGTAAGTCATCGGGATGTAGAAGCGATGCTTCCCAAAAAGTCTGCATTTTGACACCGAGGGCGGCGAGTTGTCGTTGGAGGGCGCTTTCGACGGCGACTTCTTCGGCGGTGATTTCGCGATCGCAATAAACGCAGGAAATCTTGTATTCTCGAACAAGGCGGGGAATTTCCTCTTCCGGTTTGCCGTAGCGCACGATGAGATTACTCCCCACTGCTTGCAGGGATTCGCGCAAGTCAGCGACAGATTCGAGCAGAAATCGAGCGCGAAACGCCCCAGTTTTCGGGAATCCCCAATCTGTTTGCCCAAATTGGCGCGGATCGAAGCAATAAACCGGGAAAATCGGGGCTTTGCTGCGGAGGGCGAGGTCTAACGGTTCGCGATCGCGCATTCGCAAGGTATTACGATACCACAAAAGAATGGGAGAAGATGACATTCGGGAAGGGAGTGAAGGGATGATTTCAATTCAACGTCAGAACGAGAGGAGACAAAAAAATTCTTGTTAACGAAGTTCAGTATTTTTTAGCTTAGCACTATCGCCCTAAAAAGACAGGAGGACACCTTTAACGAACCGCTACACGGGGAGTAATAAGAAAAGGTTCTTCTCTCAAATTTGTTATAGAATTATCCAAGTTTTAAGTATAAATAGCCAAAAGGTTAGGACTCCGGATTTCCCGACCAACGCATCAGTCAAACTGAAATTATTACACTCTTGCCAAGTTTTAAACTTTGAATTCTCAACCCATCCAACTGAGTATCGCCCTCGTCACTCGCAACCGCCCGGAAAGCTTGCAACGCTGCTTGCAAAGTTGGCGCAATCAAACTGTTGCACCGTGGGAAATTGTCGTGTCCGATGACTCTAGCGACGAGTACGTTCCCAAAAACCAAGCAATCGCCCAACACCATAATTGTAAATATTTGCGCGGCCCTCAACGCGGTCTTTATGCCAATCGCAATCATGTTAGTTTATCCTGTGGTGGTACTCATATTCTCACGGGCGACGACGACCATATTCACCCCTCAGATTACGTTGAAAAAGTCTTAGAAAAAATTCATAGCGCTCCTCAACGAATTTGGGTATTTACTGAGCGCAACTTCAACGAACCGCCCGACGCTCCCTTACAATGTCCCGGAGAACTTAACCCAAAAGGGGGAGGACGCGCGCCAAAAAATACTGACGATTGTGCTGCAATTGCTGACGGTTCTACCGCCTATCCGCGCGGCGTATTTGACAGTGGTTTGCGTTACGACGATACCTATCCGTTTGGTTATTTATGGTATCTTTGGGGACAAGTTTTAGTGCGGCATGGCTGGCGAATTTCTTATTCCGATGCCACGTTTGTCTGGCATTATTGTATCCGAGAGGAACGAGAGCGCGATCGCGTCTTGTTGCAGCGAGAACTAGAATGTAACTTTTACGTGACCTTAGTTTATAATTTGTGGGTTCAACCCTCTTTAAAAAATACAGCTTGGTCTGTCGCTGCTTTATTTCGGCGCGTCCTGTTGCCCGATACCATTCCGGGCTATTATATCAGTACGCGCATAGGAATCCTGCGCGCTATGCGAGTGTTGAAGCTGGCAATAAAAGCGCGCGATCGCTACCGAATCTGTTAATTATAAAAGAACGATTCGCTCATGTCCAAAAGTTACGCCCAATACGGAGAAGACTTAGAAATTATCCGGTTTTTCGGGAAGTCACATTCGGGGTATTATGTCGATGTCGGTGCGAATAACGGATTGCGAGATAGCAATACGGCTCTTCTTGAAGAATTGGGCTGGAAAGGGTTGTTGATAGAAGCCAATCCCGAGTTAATTGGAGCCGCAGCTAAAGCGCGATCGCAAAGTATTATCGTACATTGTGCTGTCGTCGATCCGGAAAATATCGGCGAGATTGAATTTTATCAAGTCACCGGAAAGAGTGAAAACCTCGATGGTTTATCTTCAACAAAAAAAGATAGCAAATTTTTAGAAAAAGTTTCTACTTACGGCGGTAAAATTAAGGCAGTTCGCGTTGTTGCGACAACATTGGATTTAATTTTTGAACAATACAAAATTCCCGCCAATTTTGAACTATTATCATTAGATGTGGAAGGGGCAGAATTATCAGCCCTTAAAGGACTTTCTCTCGATCGCTACAAACCCAGACTGATTTTGGTCGAGGATAACTCCAACGGTGCAGATTGGCAAATCGCTCGTTATTTAAAGGCTTGGGACTATCAGCGCGTTCATCGTACTGGCGTTAATGATTGGTACGTTCGCTCTAAAGATAAAAAGTTTTTTGGCAAAAAAAGGTTAGCATTGCGCTATCAGTATCTAAAATGGTTTATTAAGTATAAAATCCTCAGAAAAAAATCATAAAGACTTGAAGCAGATCGCGATTGATGGCAGACAACTCAGTTATCCCGGCACGGGTTTAGCCCTCGTTACGGCAGAATTTTTGCTGGCGTTACAAGAACTAGGATACGGTGAATTTATCTCCGTCTTCATTCCGTCCCAAGTTAATCTTACCAATTACGGTTTAGAGAATAGCGATATTCGTTGGATTCCTGTCGAATCTCAGTATCCGTCTTGGCAGCATTGGTTAGCGCGCGCCGCAACAATTCCCGACCAAATCGAGCGCTTAGCTTGGGCAAAAGCAGTGGTTCGCAAACAAAAAGAACTGAATCTAACGGCGAGACTTTTTATCCCTTACCTCTACAATTACGGAAAGTTAAAAGAAAATATCGTTCTGATTCCAGATTTAATTTATCGCCTGGTACGCGAAGAAGTGCTGGATACCAGTCGCCCTTGGTGGTGGAACTTGCGCTATAAACTGCCGTTGCGATCGCGCTTTCGAGACTGGGAGGAAAAGCAAGTTTTACACGCGAATCGCTTAGTGGTTTATTCGGAATTTGTGAGAGATTTTGTTACCGAAACAACAGGGATTTCGCGCGATCGCATAACGCTAATTCCCCTGGCAACGCCCAGTTGGATGGAAACAGAGTACGAGCAAAATCGCGCCCCTGAAATCCTAAAAACTCATGGAATTCCAGCGCGTTTTGTGCTATATGTCGGCGGCTATGGCAGTCGGAAAAATGTACCGATGTTACTGCGAATCTGCGGTAAAATCTGGAAACTCGATCCCACCTTTCGCTGCGTATTCGTCGGCTTAACGCCAGAGTTATTGCAAAGTATTTTCGGCGTTCTCATGCGTCAAGAACTCGAAAATCCCGCCGTTCGCTCTGCTATCATCGCCCTGCCGGGACTTGATAATCGCGATTTAGCGATCCTCTATCGTCTTGCCGAATTTACCGTTTATCCGAGTTTGAGCGAAGGATTTGGCTTGCCAATTCTCGAAGCAGCAGCGGCGGAAAAACTGTGCTTGTGTGGCGATAATTCAAGTATGAAGGAAGTGCAACCTTATGCTCAGTATCGCATCAAAAGTGAAGATGAGGAAAAATGGCGCGATCGCATCCTCCACTTTTGGCAAAATCCTGCTGAAGTAGAAAGTGCAAGTCGAGATTGTGCGAAGCTGGTCGGAAATTATTCTTGGCAGGACAGTGCAAAAAGGTTGTGGGAGATATTACAAAGTTAACCGTCGAGCGCGATTATCAAATGGAGGCTTAAACTTCTCGGTTTGGCGATGCAACTTTAAAAGTATAGTTAAACATGAAAATTCTTTCCATTACAAACTGTCCCTTAGATGAAAGCTTGGGTTCCGGAAAAACGGTGATACGCTGGTCGGAAGGTCTGCGAAAGTTAGGTCACGAAGTTGATGTTTTGGAACCGAAAGATTATCAAATTTTTCCCCAACAGCGGAGAGCCTTAAAGTTTCGTTCGGCGCTGGGCGCTTGGCAGTTTATTAAGAAAAATGTATCGCTCGAACAGTACGATTTAATGGAATGCTATGGCGACGAATTTTGGCTATTGCTGCGGCAATTATCGCAGCAAAAAAAACGTCCTTTTTTAGTCGCTCATACCAATGGTTTGGAGTTGTTGCATCGCGATCGCGAACGCATTTACCATCCCCCAAAAACTTTAAAAGAACGGGCTTACAGCCTCTTCGCCGAGCAAACTCACGCGCGCTTTTCTCGCATTGCTTTCGAGCGCGTCGATGCGTTCGTTTCCATCTGCGAACTCGATCGCGCTTACGTTCTCGATCGCGGATTATACCCCCCCAACCGCACCGCCGTTATAGAACCCGGTTTAGATCCAGAATTCCTCGATATCCCCTTCAACCCCCAACGACAGCACCGCGTCGCTTACCTCGGTTCCTGGACGGAACGAAAAGACCTCGATACCCTCTGCCTCGTCGCCCGCAACCTATTGATCCGCTACCCCGACCTCAAATTTGACCTCTTTGGTACAAATATCGCCCCAGAATTCGTTTATAGCGCATTTCCGGAAACATTACACCCCCGCCTTGTCGTTCGTCCCCGCCTCGAAACAGCAGAGATGGCAAAAGGACTCGCGCAAGCAAAAGTATTCTTCTTACCCTCCCAGTATGAAGGGTTTGGCATGGCAACCGCAGAAGCAATGGCGTGCGGATGCGCCGCCGTGACAACGCCGACGGGATTCGGAGGCGATTTAAAATCGGGGGAAGACGCGATAATTTGTAATTTTAGCGATGCGGTGGCAATGGAAAGCGCGATCGCTCAATTGCTAGAGAATGAAGCGTTTCGGCTGAAAATCGCCAGAGCGGGTTACGAACGAGCGCAAAAATTGCGTTGGGATTCAGCAGTTAGTCAGTTAGAAAGCGTTTATCAAAATTGGGTTCGTCAGTAATCTTAACAAGTCGCCCTCTATAAGAATCCGGCGCATTTTCAGGTTTGGATAACGCGCCGAATTTTATCCTCAATTACAACGGTCGGTAGACGCGATAGTTAATATTAGGGAAGATGTTATCGATAATGCCGACTTTTTCTAACCAACCCGAATCTACTTTACCGCTCTTGACATCTTCGTAGATTTTATTAAAGCGTAAAAGGTGCGATCGCGTCCGCCGTACCGCATAAGGAACCATCGTCCCCGTCCGCATAATAAACGCCCAGTCCGACGATTGCGCCAATAGCACCTCCCGCGCTGCTTGATTGAGCGCCCGTTCCTCCAACTCGTCTGCCGCTTCGCGATAGCTCAATTCAATCATCCGCTCTGCTGCCTTATGTAAATGCGGATAAATCCAAGCATTCGTCTCGTTTAACCAATACTCGTGAAACCCTTTATAGCCCCAACTCGACTGCGAAGGTTTACAGACTTGTTGGGTGGGATTGCCGCGTAAATAATCGGCTAAATGGGTCATTTCATAAGTTCCTTGATCGTACCAAGACTTGCGGAATAAATAATCGATAAACCACGGACCTTCGTACCACCAGTGACCGAACAATTCAGCATCGTAGGGCGAGACAACAATCGGCGGGCGCTGCATGATTCCCGCTAAATGACCGATTTGTTGCTCCCGATTGAACATAAAATTTTCGGCGTGTTCGGCAGCTTTTTCCCTTGCCCAATAAGGATCGTAAAGTGCTTTTTCGCTTAAACCCCCATCCCGCGAGGTAATTTTATGATACTTAATCCCCGTATTTTTACGCTGCCCGTTCGGCATAATGTAGGGCTTGATGTACTCGTACTCTGCTTCCCAGCCCAAATCCTTATAAAATTCGCGATAGACGGGATCGCCGGGATAGCCGACCATTGAAGACCAGACTTGTTGAGACGATTCGTGATCTCGTCCGAACGCCGCTACCCCCGTTTCTGTAAAAATGGGGGCATAAGAGCCAAAGCGCGGACGGGGACGAGCGTAGAGCAAACCGTGTCCGTCCATAAGGAAGTAGCGCAATCCCGCATCAGCTAGCATCCGCTCTACTCCTTCGTAGTAGGCGCACTCTGGCAGCCAAATGCCTTGGGGCGGACGGCCGAAAGTTTCCTCGTAATGTTCGCAAGCAACTTTGATTTGCGCCCACACCGCCTGCGGATACATTTTCATCAACGGTAAATAGCCGTGGGTCGCACCGCAAGTGATGATTTCGAGGTTGTTCGTATCGAGGAATTGTTTAAAAGCAGAAACTAAATCGCGATCGTAGCGTTCCCAAGTTTGACGAATCGCACTAAATTCTTTGGTGTAATGTTCGGCTAAATATTTAATGTGACCGTGATGCTCGTTGTGAGAGATTTCTTTCTCCGCGAGTTCCTGAAGCAAGGAGAGATGAGCATCGTAGCGATCTTGCAGCAGGGGATCTCGCAACATTGACACCAGCGGCGGTGTCATGCTCATCGTAATCTTGAAATCAATGCCATCTCGCTTCAGCCCCTCAAAAACGTGCAACAGCGGGATGTAAGTTTCGGTGATAGCCTCGAACAGCCATTCTTCTTCAAGGACGTAATCGCTTTCGGGGTGACGAACGAAGGGTAGATGAGCGTGAAGGACGAGGGCAAAGTAGCCAAGAGCCATAGGTCTTTATTCTAGGAAGGATTCGGTGGAAGAAAATGCTAGAGGGAGCATCATCGGTTTCAGATTATCTTAAGATTTTACGCTTTAAAGGTTCGGTCTACACACAACGGACTGGCGCGGTCGGGATAAAATTATAAAATAAAGATTAAGATAAAGTGACTGGGACTGAAGCACAGGAAACCCGAAGCCCGTTTCTAAGGCGTTCTCTGGTTTGGAAACCCACATTCGCAATCCCCAGAAGGCGGAGGCGGCTCGCAACCGAGAGAAGACTTGAAGCTATGCCGGGACTCGAGTCATTTTGCAAAGGTCCTACCGAAGGGAGTGTCAAGAGCGTGCTAGTACCCAAGGGCCGTCAGGTCGATCCGGAAAATATCAATCATTCCTCCAGTGCGCTGCAACTATTGCTGTTCGTTGACGAACGCCCTAGCTCGCAGGAACAAATTCAGAGGATTAAAACTTATCTTCAGGAGCTTCAAACAAATTACCCCTTTGAATTTCAAACGATTGAAGTGGGCGCGCAGCCCGATTTGGTCGAGCATTTTCGTTTAATTGCCACGCCATCCTTAGTGAAAATTTACCCCGAACCCCGACAAACCTTAACGGGGAGCGATCTCATCGGGCAATTACAACAATGTTGGTCTCGCTGGCAAGAAGATGCCGAACGCCATCGCGTGAATTTAACCAAACCCGAATCGCCCGTCGATCGCGGTATTAGTTATGCTTTGGATCGAATTCGCCTCGACGATGAAATTTTTAAATTAAAAAAAGAAAACGAAGATTTGCAAGCGCAATTGCAGTTTAAAGACCAGGTGTTGGTTCTGCTCGCTCACGATTTGCGATCGCCGTTAACTGCTGCTTCGATTGCCCTCGAAACGTTGGAAATGTTGCAAAATCGCGACCCTTCCGAGTGGCCGCCCAATCTCGTCGAACATTTGTGCAAGCAGGCGCGCGCGCAGTTACGCACGATGAACCGGATGATTTCGGAAATTTTGCAAGCAGCGCGGGACAAGAGTTCTCAGCTTCGACTCGCCTGCTATCCGGTGCAATTAAAGCCTTTATGCGAAGAAATTTTGGCGGGCTTTGAGCGGCAGATTGAAGGGAAATCGCTCGGATTGCTTTCCGATATCCCGCAGGATTTGCCGATGGTTTATGCGGATGCAGAATTAATTCGCCAAGTATTGGTTAATTTATTGGAAAATGCGGTTAAATATACTCAAGAAGGCGGTCGAATTTCGCTGTCAATTTTGCACCGAACCTCGGGAAAAGTACAAGTAAGCGTGGAAGATACGGGGCCTGGAATTCCTGAAGAAAAACGCGATCGCATTTTTGAAGGTCATTTTCGCCTCAAACGCGATGAAGGTCGCGAGGGATACGGTTTGGGCTTGGCTCTATGTCGGAAAGTAGTACGCGCCCATCACGGTCAAATTTGGGTCGATAGCGTTCTCGGACAGGGTAGTTGTTTTAATTTTACGCTGCCTGTATATCGGGGATAAGAAACATCGCTTCGCTTTTGGGCAACCTAGAAAATAGGTGCAAATTTTATTTGCTACATGAACGCGATCGATGAATGTTACAAGACGTTAGGGCTTCACCCCGGTGTCTCCCTCCAAGAAGTTAAAGTTGCTTACCGTCAACTGGTTAAGCGTTGGCATCCCGACAATTTTCCCCACGATGACTCGCAACGACGAACCGCAGAAGAAACGCTGAAGCGCATCAATCGAGCTTATGACATTCTGACCGAGGATTGGGCGGATGTTACACCGCCAGTCGCTAAAAAGAAAGTTAGTCCCGAACCGTACTACCACCGAGGAGTTGCCCGTGCGAAATCGGGATACTACAAACAGGCAATTGATGAATTGACAAAAGCGATTCTGATCGATTCTGATTATATTGATGCCTATCTTTATCGCGGTTTTCTTTATGAAAAAATAGGGCAAAGAATTCGAGCGGAAAAAGATTTTAATAAGGCAACAAAGTTAAAGCTAGAACGAACAGGAACGGCGGGGGAAACGCCGAGTTCGACAGCACGCGCAGCCAGTCCGCCGCCCGTTTCGACAGAACCTTCGACTTCGCCTTGGCAATGCGCGGGTACGTTTGAGAAGCATTCCCATACAGTCAGCACGATCTCGATGAGTCCAGATGGCAAGTTTTTTGTTACGGGCAGTTACGACCAAACGCTCGTCCTTTGGCAGTTGAGTACCGGACGAGTTCTGAAAACCCTTAAAGGGCATTTCGATCGCATTTATTGCGTTGCGGTCAGTTCGGATAGCAAGTTAATTGCGAGTAGCAGCGGCGATAAGAATGTTAAACTCTGGAAGGTGAGTAGTGGGGCAGAAATTCGGACTTGTGGCGGTTGGTTTGGCGGACATTCGGAACGGGTATTGGCTGTAGCCTTTAGTCCGAGTAAAAAGAAGTTAATCAGCGGTAGCGGCGATTGCACCGTAAAAATTTGGCAGACTCGCACGGGGCGAGAAATTCGCACGGTGAAAGGGTATGCGTCGGCGGTCGTCGCGATTGCAGTCAGTCCTGATGGCAAAGTCTTCGCCAGTGCCAGCTTGGAAAAGTTTCTGCGCATTCGCGAAATGGACGGTCGTCTCCTGCGTTCGCTGCGTGCGGATTCAGAAGTTTGGGCGATCGCTTTTAGTCCCAATAATAAGGCGATCGCCGTGGGACGCGCTGATGGTTGCATTACCCTCTGGAATTGGCACAATGGCGAGGAATTGAAAACGCTAAGCGGACACCGCGATCGCGTTAGTAGCATCGCCTTCAGTCCCGATGGTAAAACCTTAGCTTCGGGAAGTTGGGACGGTCAAATTCGGCTGTGGGATTGGGAAAGCGGTACGGTTGCGGCAGTGTTAAGCGGACATGGCGGGCGCGTCTGTGCGGTTGCATTTAGTCCCGATGGTAAAACTTTAGTCAGTGGTGGCGGCGATCGCACTGTTAAAATCTGGTGGCGGCAATAACAACCGTAATTTTCATAATTCATCGTTCTTATTATGGTTCTTGCGATCGCAGGAGAACGCAGCGGAGTCGGAAAAACCACCGTTACCCTCGCTCTCCTCTCTTACTTAGCTAGCAAAGAAGAAGCCGTACAATCGTTTAAAGTCGGTCCTGATTACATCGACCCCATGTTTCACGCCGAAGTGACGGGTCGTCCCTGTCGTAATTTAGACCCCATTCTCACTTCTGAGGAGTACGTTCGCCACTGTTTTCGATATCATTGCCAAAATGTCGATTTTGCTCTGGTTGAAGGGGTGATGGGTTTATTTGACGGCGTGCGCGCTATTCCGGAACGCCCCGATCTAAGCGCTAGCAATCTCCCTAACGATCTCGCTAGCACTGCCCAGATCGCGCGCTTGCTGGATATTCCCATCCTTCTGGTTATCGATTGCAGTCGCCTATCGGGGTCAGTTGCAGCGATCGCGCAAGGATATCGCAATCTCGATCCGACTCTCAAGATCGCAGGTTTAGTTCTTAATCGAGTCGGGAGCGATCGTCATCAGAAACTGATCCAGGAAGCCCTAGAACCCCTTCAGATACCAATTTTTGGGATTTTACCTCGACAGGCAGATATTAGCTTGCGCGATCGACATTTAGGGCTGATTCCCACGGACGAACTTACCAACTTTCAGACCATCCGCGATCGCTTAGCCACTCTAGGTCGTGACTGCTTCGATTGGGAAAAACTCATCCCCTTATTAAAAGTCCCTTACCAACTTGCCCCCTCCGAACAATTTCCCCACTTGGGAGAGGGCCTGCTGACTCGCGAAAAAATTAGAATTGGGATAGCGCGCGATCGGGCCTTCAACTTTTACTACCCCGACAACCTCGACCTCCTCCAACACCTAGGCGCAGAACTCATTCCCTGGAGTCCCTTACACGATTCCAAACTCCCCCAGCATCTTCAAGGACTTTACCTCGGCGGCGGCTTTCCCGAAATCTTCGCTCCAGAACTTTCAGTAAATAAATCCACAAAAAAAGATATTTGTCAAGCTATTCAGACCGGAATGCCAACCTATGCCGAATGTGGCGGCTTAATGTACCTCAGCCAACAAATTGTTGACCTTGAAGGTCAAACCTGGTCAATGGTTGGTTCGATTCCCACAACTGCCACTATGAGCCGAAGCCTAACGCTGGGCTATCGTCAAGCCACAGCCCTGCTACCCAACCTCATCATCCCACCCGGAGAAACCTTATGGGGTCATGAATTTCATCATTCCCAACTCAGTACCGCACCAAAAAAACCCCTCTATGCTCTGCAAAGTTTAAATGACACCTGCTACCCAGAAGGATGGTATCTCCAGCAACTCCAAGCCTCCTACCTTCATCTCCATTGGGGGGCGCAACCCCAAAATGCCCAGCGCTTCCTACAATCTTGCCTAAATACCAAAAAACAATCCCCACCTCAATTCTGAGATGGGGATAATTTATTAACCTGGCACCGAGCTATTGTCCCAGTCGGCAACCCGACGAGTATCTTCACCGCAACAGCGTTTCACCTCCGAGTTCGGGATGGAATCGGTGTGGTTCCA